>JBAUGM010000808.1:0-6486 GCA_049679725.1 Tepidisphaeraceae bacterium | reverse complement strand
CTCGACGCTGCGCGTCGACCGCGACGCAGGCGTCGCAACTACAACGGTTCAGCGCGCCAAGTCGTACACGTGCACCGCGTACGGCTCGAACGCGTCCTTCAAGTTCCCCGTCATCACCGCGATGTCGCGGCGATCTTCGTACAGGACGTTCACCCGCCCTGCCTTCAGGCCCGGCACCTCAAAGATGACGTCGATCGCCTTCCCGCCCCGGTTCACGGCGAAGAGCACGACGCGATCGCCCGCGCGCTTGAGCATCACGCTCACCGGCGCGTTCGCCGGTGAGAACGCCGGCATCGGTTCCGTCTTGCCCATGAAGACCGGGCCCATCTCGTTCAACTCGCTCGCGAGCTTCTTCACGTACTCCCAGTTGCTCTCCTCCGGCTTGAGGTACGCCCCGCCGGTGACGCTGCCGCCGTACCACATGACGCCCTTACCACCGTGGATGAGCGCGATATACGCCTGCGCGCGGTACTCGGTCGGGATCGGGTAGCGGGCGCCGGGGACTTTCTCCGGCGATTTCCTGTAGCTCTGCACGCCTACCCACAATGGCTTGTCCGTGTTGCGGTTGACGAGCCAGCTCGGCGGCGCGAGCTCGTCGGTGCCGGGCTTGCCCTCGTCGCCCTCCAGCGCGGCGGGCTTCGCGTTCGCGGCGAGCGGGATCGGGTACCACCACCACATGCCCAGGTCCATGTGATCGAGGGGGAAGAAGTCCCGCCGGGTGGGCTCGATCCGCCCGATGACGTCCTTCGCGTCGCCGACCATCAGCGGGTGGTTCGGGTCTTCTTCACGCAAGACCTGACGGAGCGTGGCGAGGGTGCCGATCTTGATGTCGCCGCGGGCGAGGCCTTCTTCTTCGTCCCACGCGAGCAGGCCGGGGTGGTTGCGGAACATGCGGACGCGGCGACGGACGCCGTCCCAGTTCTCGGCGAAGACGAGCTGCCGCGGGACGAGCATGACGGCTTTCATGCCGTTGGCGTGCGAGTTGTCGAGGAACTCCATCGCGCGGTTGTCATCCAGTCGGCCGCCGGCCTCGGCCTCGACGGAGTTGTAGGCGTGCGTGACGGTGAAGCCGGCCTCGCCCATCTCCTTCATCCTCGCGCCACCGTTGAAGACGCCGAGGGGGAAGATCGGCTTGCCGTCGTAGACGGGGTAGCCGTCGGCGTTGATCGTCACGTGCGCCCTCGCGCGCGGGATGATCGACCAGTCGCGCTCGGCGCGGATCGGTTCGCCGCGGCGCGGCTTCAGTTCGACGGCGAGCTTGTAGTCGCCCACGGGAAGCGCGCCGGCGGAGATCGAATAGGCGTTGACGCCGTCGACGATCGACTGCCCGATGCTCGACCACACACCCTTCTCCGCGCCGGATGCGTCGACGATGCGGGCGGTGAGCGTCGCGCCTTCGAGTTGGCTCTTCGGCGCCGCGAGGTCCACCTCTCCCATCACCCGCGCGTTGCCGTCTTCGACGACCCAGTGCGTCGGGATTGGCGGGAGCTGCACGAGCGGCTTGGGGACGATCACCTTCCGCTTCTCGACGGCCAGCTCCGTCTCGCCCCTGAACAGCGCCGCCGTCAGTTCCATCGCGTCGCGGCCCGTGACTTTGATGGGCACGTTCACGCGCTGGACCATGTTGGCGCTGAGGTCAACGTCCTTCTCCGCCTTCTCCTTCCCGAGCGTGACGCGCAGCGTCACCGTCCCCTTGCTGCCGTTGCGGTTGAGGATCTCGATCGGCAACGCCTCCAGCGCCGGGCTGATGCGCGGGCCCGGCAGGTCGATGCGCGACACGACGGGCGAGAGCGCCGTCACCGTCACGTCGTCCCACCAGCACGTGCCGAGGGAGTAGGAGAAGCCGAGGCGCAGGTGGAGCGTCTTGACGACGGCGGGAACCTCAACGGTGCCGACGATCTGCTGCCAGCCGGATGCGCCGTCGCCCGCGACCTTGGCGGTGCCGATCTTCGAGAAGGTTTCCTTCGTCCCCTCGCCGCGCGAGAACTCGGCGATGGCGATGACGGTCCCCTGGTCGGCAGGCACGTCCTTGTGCTTCACCCACGCGGAGATCTTGATGCGCTCGCCCGGCGCCACGGCGATGGGCTCGCTGCGAACGTACGATCGGGTGACTTCCTTCGCGGTGATTCGCACGCTCTGCTTGCCGCCGTGCGTCTCGGCCGTATCAATCGCGAAATCGGCAGGCGCGCCGATGACCCGTTCTTCCCAATGCGCCGGCAGCGCCTTGCCCGTTTCCTCGAATCCCGGGTTTCCAACGAGATTGTCGGTGCTGGCCGACGTCGTGCGCGTCGTTTGGGCGATCGTGGGGGAAATCACCATGGCGACGAACAGAGCGGCACACGCGGCGAGTCGAAACATCGATTGTCCTCTTGATAGATCGCGATCGTTTATACACCCGCATGTCCGGACAAAACAGCAGGCCAAACGCATCGAACACTCGGCCATTTCGGGGGTAAGGCTAATGTCCGCTTTGCCGGACGATGTCCTTGGCGGGTATGATGAGGTGCTCGCTTCCGCAGGGAGGTTTGCTGGTGGTTCGCTTCGCTTTGATCGCCGGGATTGTCGTCTGCCTCACGCTCGCCGTGCTGCTGCCGGGGTCGCCCGTCCGCGCGCAGGACGTGAAGGTCGATTTGCCTCCGGCGTCCGCGAAGAAGATCGACTTCGCGCACGACGTTCTGCCCCTGCTGAAGGAGTCGTGCGTCCAGTGCCACGCCAACGGCAAGAGCAAGGGCGGGCTCAAGATCGACAACCGCGAAACGTTCCTGAAAGGCGGCGAGTCCGGCCCGGCGTTCATCGCGGGCGACAGCGCCAAGAGTCTCACGATCCAACTCGTCGCCGGCGCGGATGAAGAGCGCATCATGCCCGCGAAGGGGAAGAAGCTGACGCCGGAACAGATCGGCACCTTGCGCGCGTGGATTGACCAGGGCGCCGTGTGGCCGAAGGAAGTGGCGCTCGGCAGCCAGTGGAAGCAAGCCCCGCTCGAGCCGCGCCGCCCCGAGATCCCCGCGGCCGCGGCCGGTTCGAACCTGACGAACCCGATCGACCTCATCCTCCAGCCGTACTTCGCCAAGCACAAGATCACACCGGGCGCGGTCGTGGACGATCGCGTCTACGCGCGGCGCGTTTACCTCGACATCGTCGGTCTCGTCCCCCCGCCGGCGGATCTCGAAGCGTTCGTCGCCGACACGTCGATCGACAAGCGCCCCGCGCTCGTCCGCAAGCTCCTCGCGGACCGCAAAAACTACGCAGCACACTGGATGACGTTCTGGAACGATGCGCTGCGCAACGACTACAAGGGCACCGGCTACATCGACAAGGGCCGCAAGCACATCACGCAGTGGCTGTACGATGCACTGAGCAACAACGTGCCCTACAACCAGTTCGTGCGCGAGCTGGTGACGGGCGAGAACGGCGCCGCCGGGTTCACCGAGGGCATCATCTGGCGCGGCGTGGTCAACGCCAGCCAGGTCCGCGAAATGCAGGCGGCCCAGAACATCTCGCAGGTGTTCATGGGCGTGAACATGAAGTGCGCCAGTTGCCACGACAGTTTCATCTCCGACTGGAAGCTGGACGACGCCTACGGCCTGGCCGGCATCTACGCCGACGGCGGGCTCGACATGGCCCAGTGCGACAAGCCGCTCGGCAAGGTCGCGAAACTGAAGTTCCTCTACCCGCAGCTCGGCGAGATCGACGCGACCAAGCCCAAGGCCGAGCGCGTGAAGCAGCTCGCCGAGATCATCACGTCCGAGCGCAACGGGCGACTGACGCGCACGATCGTCAACCGCGTCTGGCAGCGAATGCTCGGCCGCGGGCTGGTCGAACCTGCGGATGAGATGGACAACGAGCCGTGGAGCACCGATCTGCTCGACGCGCTGGCAGTCAAGTTCGCCGACGACAAGTACGACGTGCAGAAGCTGATCGAGCTGATCGCGACAAGCCGGGCGTATCAGCTGCCGGCGGTGGTGTCGAAGGATGAAAATGCCGAGGAATACGTATTCGCCGGCCCAAGCATTCGGCGGATGTCGGCGGAGCAGTTTCTGGACGCCGTCGCGGCGCTGACGGGCGCCAAGCTCAACACGAAGCCCTCGAAGCTCGACAACGCACCGAACCGGGCCGCCCTGTGCGACGCGGATGAGCTGACCACCGCCCTGGGTCGCCCCAACCGCGAGCAGGTCGTCACCAATCGCCCCAGCGCCGCGACGACGCTGGAGGCGCTGGAACTGACCAACGGCCCGACGCTGGTGGCGCTGCTCCAGAAGGGCGCAAAGAAGCTGTCGAAGGAAAACGCCACCGACGGCAAGGCCTTGATCGCGAGTCTCTACGCCAAGGCCGTCGGCCGCGCGCCGACGGAGCAGGAGTTGTCGCTGGCCGAAGGGTTGGTCGGCGCGTCGCCGAAGACGGAGGGGGTCGAGGACTTCCTCTGGGTCATGGTGATGCTGCCGGAGTTTCAGTTGATTCGGTGAAAGCGATCGGGCGCCGTCTCGTGCAGGGGGTGCGCCCGTCTGTCATCCTGAGGTACTCCGAAGGATCTCTCGCGCTCGTGGCCCAGAGATCCTTCGGAGTACCTCAGGATGACAGACGAAGAAACGGAGTGCCATGAAGACGTTCTACGTCTACATCATGTCGAGCCGTAACCGCACGCTCTACGCCGGAGTCACAAACGATCTGGATCGTCGCGTCGTCGAGCATAGGACTGCCGTCATCGGATTTTGCGCGTGGTACAATGTGCGGCGACTCGTTTGGTACGAGGCATTCACCGACGTGAACGAAGCCATCGCTGCGGAGAAACGAATCAAGGGTTGGAAGCGAGCGAAGAAGATCGCGCTGATCGAATCGACGAATCCGCGTTGGGATGATCTTGCTCAACAGGAATGTCCTGCTCATGTCACGCTGAGGTACTCCGAAGGGTCTCCCGCTCTTGAGAGCCAGAGATCCTTCGGGGTACCTCAGGATGACAACTCGCGAGATGACACGCATCCCGCGACTGACACGCAGAGGTAAGCCGTCATGCATCCGAAGAACAACTGGTCCCGCCGCGATTTCCTGAAGACCGCCAGCGCCGCCACGCTGAGCGCACTGGCCGCGAACTATCCGCGCCAACTCCTCGGCGCCGACGACGCGCCGCCGAAGATCGCCCCCACCGCCGACACCGTCATCGTCCTCTGGATGGCAGGCGGAATGGCGCACACTGAGACGTTCGACCCCAAACTCTACACGTCCTTCGAGAAGGGCATGGACCCCAGCCGCGTCCTCAGCACGTTCCCCGCCATCGACACGGCCGTCGACAACATCAAGATCAGTCAGGGCCTCGAAAACGTCGCGAAGGTGATGGACCGCGCGACGCTCATCCGCTCGTATAAGGCCGGCGACCTCGGCTTCATCCTGCACAGCCGCCATCAGTACCAGTGGCACACCGGCTACGCGCCGCCGCAGACCGTGGCGGCGCCGCACATCGGGGCGGTGATGTCGCGCACGCTGGCCGCGCGCAACGACGCCATGCCCGCGTTCATCGACATCGGCCAGCGCTTCAACGCCGGCGGCGAGAACGAAGAGCTGAAGGCCTTCCACACCGCCGGCTTCCTCGGCAGCGAGTACGGGCCGTTCCTCATCCCCGAGCCGGCCGAGGCGGTGTCGAGCATCAGCCCGCCGAAGGGCATGTCGCCGGGTCGCTTCGCCGACCGCGACAAGTTCTACAAGGAGATGATCAAGAACAGCCCCGTCGGCGAGTTCGGCAGCGATTACCAGAAGGAATCGCTCCTCCGCTCGATGGACAACGCCCACCGCCTGCTCTCCTCCGATGCCGCCAAGGCGTTCGACCTCACGCTCGAGCCGAAGGAGTCGTACGACAAGTACAACACCGGCCGATTCGGCCTCGGCTGCTTGCTCGCGCGTCGCCTCACCGAAGCCGGCGCGCGGTTCATCGAAGTCACGACCGAGTACATCCCCTTCCAATACTGGGACACGCACGAGAACGGCCACACGCGCCTCAAGGAACTGAAGCGCACGATCGACATGCCGATCGCGCAGCTCGTGCTCGACCTCGAAGCGCGCGGCCTGCTCGACCGCACCCTGATCGTCCTCGCCAGCGAATTCTCGCGCGACATGATGATCGAGGGCCGGCCCGACGCGAAGGTAAAAGACCAGGTGCCGCTGGCCGAGAAGCTGATGGAGCTGACGCACTACGGCATGCACCGCCACTTCACCGACGGCTGCTCCATCGTCCTCTGGGGCGGCGGGATGAAGAAGGGTTTCCTCTACGGCAAGACCGCCGACGAGCGACCGTGCAGCACGGTCGAGGGTCGGATGGAGATACAGGACCTGCACGCGACGATTTACCAGGCGATGGGCATCTCGCCGAAGCTGAGCTATGAGATCGAGCGCCGCCCGTTCTACGTCACCAACGACGGCAAGGGCATTCCGAGGATGGAGTTGTTCGCCAAGGCGTAGAGCCCCTGTAGTTGCGACGCCTGCGTCGCCTCTTTGTTC
>JBAUGM010000807.1:0-1629 GCA_049679725.1 Tepidisphaeraceae bacterium | reverse complement strand
GCCCAAGCCACGAAGAAGGTCGTCGGCCCTCGACTCGACGTTACGGCGCGGGCGAAAAGACCTGCGGCTCCCCGCCGCCCGCGAGTCGTCGGGACATGATACTGCGCGGCGGTACCTGCGTACCCGCATGGTCAAACGGCTTCTCGCCGAAATTCGCGACCATCTCGACCTTGTCGCCGAACACCGTCCGCTGCACCTGCCGGTCGTCCGTCAGCCACTGGAAGTGCGTCATCGGCAGCAGCGCCAGCTCGCGGTGCAGGGTCGAGAAGAACGCATACTGCGCCGTGATCCGTTCGCGATGTTTCTTGAACTCCGCCCGATTCAGGTGATACATCGGCGGGACGCTGTAGAGCAGTTCCAACAGCGCGGTCGTCTGCACCTGGTCCGCGAACTTCAGGCTGGCCGCGCTCCAGTGGTGCGTGGCGATGACCGAGTCGTGGAAGACCGTCTGATGCAGCGGCAGCCGGTAGCGCGGGTCGTAATACAGCTTCCTGTACTCGGGCTTGAGCGGCACTTGCTTCGTGAACACCTGCGGCCCGTCCGGCGGCCAGTAGGCGCCGAGGAAGTACGGCGATGTCTTCTCCTTCAGCGCCGGATCGCCCCACCCGATCACCGGCGTCATCACGCCGTGCGCAAAGTGCATCGCGCCGGTCGCGTAAACGCTGCCGCCCTCGGAGCCGACCGGCACGTTGTACGTCTGGCTGATCCACGCGAGGCGCTTCGCGCGGGCCGCCGCGTCCTCGGCCTGCGTCGACGGGTGCAGCGGCGAGTAGTCGTCGAACACCTCGCCGAACGCGTCGCAGTCGAGGAACCACGACGTGAACGGCGCCTGGCCCATCAACGCGCTCACGCGCTTGCGCACGTACGGCTCGGCCGCGAGGGGACTGAGCATGAATCCCTTCTTCTGGAACCCATGTCGTGGCGTGCCGTCGCGCTTGAGGATCGCGCCGGAATCGTAGAGCGCCTGATCGAACTGGGCCGTCTCCCACGTGTCAGATGCCCCCGGCGCGTGAATGCTGTGGTAGGAATCGTACGGCCCGAGGACGTAGCCCAACTCGTCCGCGTGACGCACGACGTCGGGACGTCGCGCAGCCGAACTCAGGTCGCCCGTCGTGATGCACAGCCGATCGAGCCCCGCCTCCTTCAGTTGATCGAGCATCGTGAGCGAAACGCCATCGCCCCACCGCGCGGGCGGCAGGATGTCGTTGGGGAACGCTGCGGCGAACGCTTCACGATCGGCGAGTTCCGGCGTCGCGAGGAGCCGGCTCAACTCGGCCGCGACTTCGTTCTTCAGGTGATCGGCGGCCCACTCGCCGGTGACGATTTCCGTCGCCGCCTTCTGCGCGGGCTCGCTCATCTTCTGCCAGATGGGATGAGACTTGAGCTTGCCGCAGAACCGCTTCCAGTCGCGGACGTCGTAGCGGGTGAGGAGATCGTCACCCCACAGGTAAACGTGGGCCGCGCCGAGCAGCCGCTCGACCTTCGGCGTGCGCTGGATCTTCTCCGCCATCGGGACGAACTGGTTTTGGTCGATGAGCCACTTGCGGTAGTGCCGGGCGGGTTCGATCGGTGACGGATCGCCGAGGCGGATCAGGACGCTGTATCGTCGTGTGTCGGGGTCGCCGGGAG
>JBAUGM010000806.1:0-4994 GCA_049679725.1 Tepidisphaeraceae bacterium | reverse complement strand
GTGCAGATCGCGTCCGCCGAGGGATACCCATTCTGGGCGGCCGGCTCGACGGTCCTGCGCGGGTGGGCCCGCGCCGTCGGGGCAAAAGACCCGGCGGGCGTCGATGAAATTCGTCGCGGGCTGTCGCAATGGCTCGCGACGGGCAGCCGCACGTATCAGCCCTACTTCCTCGGCCTGCTCGCGGACGCGCTGCTCGCCACGGGATCGACTTGCGAAGCGCTGAGTATCGCCAGGGAAGGCGTCGAACTCGCCGAGTCGCTCGGCGAAGGGCTCTACGCCGCCGAGCTGCACCACCTTCACGGGCAGTCCCTGCTGCGCTCGAAACCGGAGGATCCCACCGCCCTCGCCGAGGCCGAGGCCTGCTTCCGTCGCGGGCTCGCGATCGCCCGGCAGCAGAAGGCCGCGTCGTTCGTGCGCCGCATCGAATCGTCCCTCGCGCCGCTCGACTCACCGCCGCCGACAAAGCGGGGTCGCAACGGCGTCGTCGCGGGGTAGACTCATGCGCATTAGGATGAAATGTCGAGAAGCGATCTCCCTCTCCCCGGTACTCCGGGGAGAGGGAGTTGAGACGCACGCGCGCACGATTTGATCTCTGATGCGTGTAGACTTGCGCACACAACCATGCGGACCGACACGAACATCACGTTGGCCGAGCTGTTCACGGAGCTCGACCGCTACGATCACCGCGTGCCGCTCGACGTGCTCGAGGATCGACTGAAGTCCCTCGACGTCGACTGGTCGCGGATCGAGCCGTCCGTGCGCTTCGCGCCCGACACGTATCGCCGCAACCTGATCCGCGCCGGCCGCGCGTATCACGCGCTGATCCTCTGCTGGCGCCCCGGCCAGCGCAGCCCCATCCACGACCACCGCGGCTCCAGTTGCGGCGTCCGCGTCCTCCGCGGAACGTGTACGGAAACGCTCTTCGACCGCACCGCGTCCGGCCACATCTTCCCCACCGACACGCACCCCCTCCCCCCCGGCCACTGCTGCGGCAGCCAGGACGCCGACATCCACCAGATCAGCAACCTCGCCGAAGACGGAGCGGACCTGATCACGCTGCACATCTACTCCCCGCCGCTGATGGTGATGGGGCAATACTCGCTGACGAGCGCGACGCGGGCGGAGTTTAAGGAGCCGGTGAGGGAGTTTACGGAGGGGGCAGGGATTTGAGGCGCGCGCCCTATTTGGCCGAGATTAGCTGATCTGCCTAACGCAAATCCGTTACGTGGCGGCCGGTCGGCCGTGCCACTTGGCTCCGCAAGAGAAGCACTGCTGTGCTTTCGCGGTACGAAGCGGTTTCCCACACTGTGGGCAAGGCGGGCCTTGACGATTTTTTGCGTCGTTCGCCTGCCTGTTGAACCAATCGCGCTTCACGGACTCCGCGAACCGCTTGGCATATTCCGGGTGACCTTTTAGACCGGGACCATTATTCTCTTCGAGCTCGAATACGCACATCGCCGTGAATCGGCCGGCTGCCTGATTGCCGGTGCCGATTCCGAGCGAGTTGAGCCACTCGTTAATGCGATCGTGTCGGCCTCGGAGTCGCAGGCTCAATTCGTCTTTGTCCACCTGAGTGGTCTTCTCGCCCAGATCGTGGCGGGTGATGTCGCACGATACCCCGTATCGCTCGGCCATGGGGATCAGATCGTGCAGGTCGGGAGGCACTTCAGCAGGGTCGATGTGAATGCGCGGGTAGTTCTCGGCGTATAGGCCGTACTTGCGCTGCATCTCGCGAGCGGGCGAGATTTCGAACTTACGGCGTTCGTCTGCCAAGGTACCTCCGCGACATGACTAACTACCATTGTGGCGCGCACGCGCCAATTAACATGCCGGGCACTCGTGACGTAAATCCGATCATGACGGCGGGGTCTGACTTTGAACTCGCTGAATAACTAGCGGCATGAAAGCGGGCGCCCTGCCGCACGAACAACAAGACAACTCTGGCATAGCACCTGGTACAGAAGTTGGGGGCAAGTCACCATCCTGCCAATCGTGCGCAAATGTCATGACAATCGCGCAAAAGGAGTTACAGCAATCCCGGCAGAATGCAGATCTTTTTGACGCGTTTTTCGGGCGTTTTCGCGCTATCGGCGGATTGGTGTGCGCGATTGTCATGACAATCGCGCACCGCTTCACGGAGGTGGGACGCACGGCGGGTGCGTCCGCTGGCCCGCCCTTCCAGGGAGCGGGGCGCGACAAGACGCGGAAGCGCGGCGGGCGCGTGCACGAGAATGCACGATCCCGGCCGGCCGAGGCGGAGACGGTGAAGCGTGACTTCCGAAAACCTCCGAAAACTTCCGATCGCGGCCGAAAATCGCGTCGTTTTGTCGGGTTGGACCGTCTCACCGGCGAGGGGGCGCGGCGCGAAAAAAGTTGCCGAACGAACCCAATTCCCGGCCAAGTCCCGGCCGGCACGACGGTTGGCGGCGCAGAGACGGTTTTTGAGACGCGCTGGCGCGCCGTGCTTGTCATCACTGAGGTACTCCGAAGGATCGAGCCACAATCGGTGAGGCCTTCCCGACCGCGGCTAGATCCTTCGGAGTACCTCAGGATGACGGGGCGCGCGGAGCCGATCGACGTGTCGTTATCGCGCGTCGTGGCGCACCGCGGGCGTCGTTGTCGGCGCGGGACCCGGCTCGCCATACAGGATGCCGCGGCCGTCGGTGCCGAGGTAAACGCGGCCGAAGACGCGCGGGTCGCCCGCGAGGCAGCGGAAGCGGGTGCCGTATTGGTGCTGGTCGTCGTTGACGCGGAGCCACGACCGGCCCGCGTCGTCGGAGCGAAAGACCGCTTTGAGCGGGCCGCGCGAGCCGACGGTGAAGAGCGCCGGGTAGTCCGCGCCGGCCGGAGCTTTGCCGAAGGTCAACAACTCGACCTTCACGCTGTCGCCGGCCTTCGCGCCGTCGACGTTCGCGCCGTAAACGTTCGCGCCGTCGCCCCTCGCCTCGCCTGCCTTCGCGTCGTCGTTGACCTTCGCGAAGGTTCGGCCACCGTCGGTGGAGTGGAAGAGACCCTGGCGGCTGACGAGCCACAGGTCGCCGCGCCGGCCTGGCGTCGCGTGCAGGGGCGACGGCGCCGCGTCCCACGTCGGACCGTCGGCCTTGAGGTCGGACGGTAAACCATCGCTCGCGGCGCGCGCAAACGTCGCGCCGCCGTCGTCGCTCGCGTAGAGCGAGCCGGACGCGAAGTCGATGGCGTAGAACACCCGCGCGTCGACGCGGTCCGGGACGACGCGGCAACCGTCCGGCAGTCCCACCACGCGCGACCACGTTTTCCCGCGGTCGCGCGTGAGCATGGGAGTACGCATCATGACGATGAACGTCCTTCCATCCGCCGAGACGACGATCGCCGGGACGCGGCGACGCTGGGATTCGTTCGTCGTCGACGACGGTGACGACGCCGGCGCCACGGGCAGCGCGAGTGGCCGCCACGCGTGCCCGCCGTCTTCGGAGTACGCGAGCGGCGACTGGCGTTCGTGCGGCGTGCCGCTGCGGACTACGACGTTGGGGTTGAGGTCGGCGGCGTCGAGCGTGTTCGTGTTGTTGAACATCGGATTCGCGTGCATGCCCGTCGGCGGCGAGACGCTCAAGTCATCGTGCACGAATCCGCCGATGTCGCCGAAGCCGCTGACCAGCGGTGCGCCGCGCATCGGGCTGAGCAGGCAGAGGACGGCCGTCTGCTCGATGCCTTCGACCCACGTCGCCCAGCGCGTGGGGTCGCCGGCGCTAACCTTGGAGAACTCGCGCGTCGCGAAGATCGTCGCGCCCGTCGCATACGCGGCGTGGTCGGAATCGAACGGATCGATCGCCAGCGCCGCCATCCACCAGCCGAGCTTCGCCTCGGATCGTCCCCACAGGAGGAACGGCGTCTGGCTGACGTCGCGCGTGCTCCGCTCGACGATGTCCCTCCACGTCGCGCCGCCGTCCGTGCTCCGCCAGACGGTATCGACCGGGCGCCAGCGGTTCATCGTCGCGACGGCAAGCGTGCCCGGCTCCTGCCGGTCGAGGCTGAGCCCCATGTACCCGCCCGGTGGACGGTCGGGTCGCTTGTCGGGCGTGATGTCGGTCCACGTGTTCGAGCGGACGTCGAGCTTCCAGACGGCGCCGTCGGCGACTTCGTGGGGGCCAATGTAGTTCCCGTACGTGACGTACAGCGTCGCGCCGGCGTCGTCGATCTGCGCTTGCACGGGAAGGAGGTGCTTGCCAGGTGCTCCGGGGACGACGTTCCACGTCGCGCCCGCGTCATCGCTGCGGAAGAGGTGGTGCTCACCGGGATCGGCCACGCCGACGAAGATCGTTTTCGACTTCGTGCCTGTCGAGCCGCTGGTCGGATCGAGGACGACAAAGCTCAAGCCAGCGTGTGTCGGCTCGCGCGACGTCGGCGTGCCCAGACTCTTCACCGGAAAGGAGTCCACCTTCGTCCACGTCCGGCCGTGATCGGTGCTGCGCTGCAACCCATCATGGCGCGATCCGAAGTAGAGGATGCTCGTATCGTTCGGATCGACCGCGAGGCGCTCGCCCAAGCCGCGACCATCCTCGTTGCCGCCCATGCGGAAGGGGACGGGGAAGACGTCCCACGTCTTGCCGCGGTCGCGCGAGCGGAGGATGGCGGCGTCTTCGCCCCGGTACATGCCGCAAGCGGCGTAGACGACGTTCGCGTCGCGCGGATCGGGCGCGATGCTCTCGACGCCGTGGTAGGTCGATACGCCGATGGCATCCTGGAGCGGTAGCCAGCGCTGCGCGGAGTCGTCCCATCGGTAGCAGCCGCCCATGTCCGAGCGGAGGTAGACGAGCCCGCGCTCAACGCGGCTGAAGACGATGCCGGGGATGAATCCGCCCCCGCCGACCTTCACGTTGCGCCATATGTATGGCTCATCGGCGCGCGCGAGTTGACTCAGGGCGAGCAGGCAAAGCAGAATGCGGGCGGGCAAGAGCACGGCGGCGCGTCTCCCTCAGAATTGCGAGTTTTTCGGCACGGGAGTCCGTGGCTTGGGC
>JBAUGM010000805.1:0-5766 GCA_049679725.1 Tepidisphaeraceae bacterium | reverse complement strand
AGGGGCGAACCTTGTGTTCGCCCTTTCCGTGGCCTCAAACAGGGCGAACACAAGGTTCGCCCCTACAAAATTACGCCGCGAGCGATCGTTCCAACTTCTCCGGATGCGCCGCCTGCGCGATCGCGTCCTCGCGGCTGATGTAGCCGTTCACGTACAGCTGTTTGATCGAGCTGTCGAGCGTCTGCATGCCCAGCGCGCGGCTCGTCTCGATGATGTTCGGGATTTCGAAAATGCGGTTCTCGCGGACGCAGTTGCGCACGGCGGGCGTGCACAGCATGATCTCGACGCCCGGGATCATGCCCGGCTGGTCGATGCGCTTGAACAGCGTCTGGCTGATGACCGCCTGCAGCGTGTTGGCGAGCATCGAACGGATCTGGTTCTGCTCGCCGGAGGGGTAGACGTCGATGATGCGCTCGATGGTCTGCGGCGCGTTGACGGTGTGCAGGGTCGAGAAGACCAGGTGACCGGTTTCCGCGGCGGTGATGGCGGCACTGACGGTTTCCAGGTCGCGCATTTCGCCGACCAGGATCGTGTCAGGATCCTGTCGCAGCACGTGGCGCAGGCCGCTGGCGAACGACGGCACGTCGCTGCCGACTTCGCGCTGCTCGATCGAGCACTTGTTGCTGACGAACGAGTACTCGATCGGGTCTTCCAGCGTGATGATGTGACCCTGCTCGCGCTTGTTGATCAGGTCCACCATCCCGGCCAGCGTCGTGCTCTTGCCCGAGCCCGTGCCGCCCGTGACCAGGATCAGGCCGCGGGGGAGGTGGGTCAGCTTGCCGACGATCTCGGGCATGAACAGCTGCTCGAGCGGGCGGACCTTGTCGTTAATCGTGCGGAAGGCCATCGCGATGCTTCCGCGCTGAAAGTGCGCGTTCACGCGGAACCGGCCCACGCCGGGGATCTCGTAGGAGAAGTCCGCGTCGCGCAGCTCCTCGAAGGCGGCCCAGCGCTTGTCGTTGAGCATCTCCTTGGCGATGCGCACCGAGCCCTCGGGCGTCACGATCGGAAAGTCGCTCGGCTGAACGACCGTGTGAATGCGGAACAACGGCGGCGAGCCGACGTTGATGTGCACGTCCGAGGCTTTGGCCGTCACCGCGTTGCGAAGGATGTCGTTCAGCATGCTCATAAGTAGTTCCTGGTTGCCAGTTGCTAGTTGCTAGTGAAATGCCAGCCGCTTTGCTCTTACTAGCAACTGGCAACTGACAACTAGCAACTTGCCTCTACATCGCGTTCTCGGTCACCCGCAGAATTTCATCGACCGTGGTCATTCCCTTCAGCACCTTGCCGAACCCGTCGGCGCGCAGCGTCACGAGCCCGCGCTCGCGGCAGAGCTTGCGCAGGTGGGTCACGTCGGGATTGCTCGTGACCATGTCGCGCATCGAGTCGTCCATCACGAGCATCTCGTAGATGCCCAGCCGGCCGGTGTAGCCCGTCTTGCGGCAGCGGTCGCAGCCCTTGCCCTTGAACGTCCTGTCCGATGCGAACCCCTGAAGGGTCAGGAACTCCTTCATCTCATCGGACGGGACGTAGTCTTCCTTGCAGTGCTGGCAGACCTTGCGGACCAGCCGCTGCGCCAGGCAGGCGTTGAGCGCGGAGCTGATCAGGTACGGCTCGACGCCGATGTTGATCAGTCGCGTGATCGACGACGGCGCGTCGTTCGTGTGCAGCGTGCTGAGCACCAGGTGGCCCGTCAGCGACGCCTGCACCGCGATCTCGGCCGTCTCCTTGTCGCGAATTTCACCGAGCATCACCACGTCCGGGTCCTGGCGCAGCAGCGCGCGAAGGGCGGCGGCGAAGCTCATGCCGATCTTGTGATGCACCTGCGTCTGGTTGACGCTGGCCAGGTGGTACTCGACCGGGTCTTCGACCGTGCTGATGTTGAGCTTCGTCGCATCCATCTGGCGGAGCGACGCGTAGAGCGTGGTCGTCTTACCCGAGCCGGTGGGCCCGGTGACGAGGATGATGCCGTGCGGCTGGTCGATCTGATTTTTCCAGATCGTCAGCGCGTCCTCGCTGAACCCCAGGTCGTCGAGGCTCACGCTGATCGACTTGTTGTCGAGAATGCGCATGACCACCTTCTCACCGTTGACGGTGGGGAGGGTGGAGAGGCGGAGGTCGATCTTGCGCCCGTGGACCATCGCGCGGATGCGCCCATCCTGCGGGAGGCGGCGCTCGGAGATGTCGAGGTTCGACATGATCTTCAAGCGCGACGTGATCGCCGCGCCCATCGCGTGGGGCGGGCTCATCGCCTGGAAGAGGATGCCGTCGATGCGGTAGCGGACGTGGAGCTGCTTCTCCTTGGGCTCGATGTGGATGTCGCTGGCGCCCTGCTTGACCGCGTCGAAGATCAGGTAGTTCACGAACCGGATGACCGGCGATTCCGAGCCCGCCTTCTCCAGGTCCGTGACGTCGTCTTCCTTGATGTCCTTGACGAGCTGCACCTCGTCTTCGGCCATGTCCTTGATGATCTCGTCGACCTTCACGTCGCTCGAGTTCTGCGTGACCTGCTCGACGATGCGGTTGATGTCGGCGGAGGTCGTGACGACGACCTTGATGTCCTTCTTCGTCTTGCGGCGGACCTCGTCGATGAGGAAGACGTTGTTCGGGTCGGTCATCGCGCAGACGAGCACCTTGCGTCCGGCGTCGAAGCGCAGGGGCAGGACCAGTTGCTTGCGGATGTACTCAGGCTGGAGCAGGTTGAACGCCTCCTCGTCGACCTGAGCCTTCTCCGGCTTCTCGAACGCGATGCCCAGCGTTTCGGCCTGCGCCGAGAGGATCTGCTCCTCACTGGCGGCGCTCATCGAGAGCAGGATCTGCGCGATGCTCTTGCCCGGGGTCTTGGACTGGACGACTTTGGCCTGCTCGAGGTGCTCGGCCGTGATCTGGCCGCGCTCCTGGAGGAGCAGTTCGACGCACTGGCGCGCGCGGGTCGTCTCGGGCTGCCAGAGCGCCTGGCGGTCGTCCGTTTCCTCCGTCGCGAGGGCCGTGGCGGCGCCGGCGCCCACAGGGGCGGCGGGCGGTTCTGAAGTTGTCGAGCGTCGTCCGAACATGTCTTTGGTCCGTTGTCAGTTGTCCGTCGTCAGTTGTCAGGGCCCTGCGACGGACCACGGACAACTGACCACTGACGTTCCCTACTTCTGCATCTTCAGCTCGAAGCGGTACACGCCGCTCTTCACCACGACGCTGCCGGGGTTGATCTTCTCCACGACGAACGTTTCGACCTGCTGGCCCTCGGTGTAGAGCGTGTTGTTGACCATGCACGCCTTGCGCGATCCGCTGTGGATGACCGACTGGAGGTTCAAGCCGCCGACGGCCTTGAGCACCGCCTGGCGCTCTTCCTCGCGCCGCTTCCTGGCGGCGGCTTCGGATTCGCTGACGGCGCCGGTGCCGTCGGCCTTGGCGGCGCGGAAGCGGAAGGGGTTGGTCTGCAGATCGCCGAGGGGGACCTGCTTCATGCTCGGGTAGTTGAGGAACTGCTGGACGACCTTTTCGGTGTCGCGCAGCATCTTCTGCATCAGCTCGATGTTCTTCGTGCCGCCGTCGAGGAACTTGGTGACGGTCTGGTTCGCCGCGTCCTCGCCGGCCGGCGCTGCGGACGCGGCTTCGGGCCCGCCGCGCGAGAACCAGAAGTATCCGCCGCCCGCCACCGCCAGGAGGAGGCCGAAGAGGATGATCGGGTTCGGCTTCTTCTGCTGCCCGTCGCCCTCGGTGATGAACGTCGCCTCGCCGTTGTCGCTCAGCGCGCTGTTCAGGTCGTCCGCGCTGCCGGCTTCCGCGCCCGCGTCGTCGCCCGTGCTGTTGTGCTCAAAGCTCATGGCCCTCTCCTGCGTGACACGGGCATCCTGCTCGTGTCTTGCTGTTTCACTCAAAACCACGATCCAGGATGCCCGTGCCACTGATTAGCTAGTTCGCGCCCGCCATCCTGCGGTCGGTGTCGGGCTCGAAGAAGATGCTCAGCGTCATCTGGGCCTGCATCTGCCCGTCGTGCTCGTCGATCTTCTGCAGTTTCATCTGCGTCACCCGCGTGATGCGGGCGAGCTTCTCGAGCTGCAGCAGGAACGAGTAGAACCCGTTGAAGTCGCCGCTCAGGCTCATCTGGATCGGCTGCTCGCTGTAGTTGGCCGTCCGCTCGCTCTTGAGCGTGCGGACCGTGCGCGTCTGCAGCGAGTTGGCGTCGGCCATCTGCGAGACCTCGGTGAGGATCTTGTCCATCTCCTTCTCCTGCGGGAGCTTGCTCTCGAAGAAGTCGATGGCCTTCTGCAGCTCGTCGATCTTGCGGGCGAGGTCGTCGATGCCGGCCGTCGCCTGCTTCAGGTGGATGAGCTCACCCTGCTTCTTGGCGGTTTCGGCTTCGAGCTGCTTTCGCTCCTCGTTCTTCTTCGTGAAGATGAAGAAGTAGGTGGAGCCCAGCATCCCGAGCATCAAGCACACGAAGAGAAGTTCTCGCACTCCGAATTTCATATCGCCCTCACTCGTACGGCCCGCGGGTCGCTCGCTTGCTCGCGCGCGTCCTTCGTGCCTACTTCCCCGTCAGGTCAACGGCTGCCGTCTTGGTCTGGCGGTTGCTCAGCGGATCCACCTCGGCGGCGGGGTTCAGCTTCATCTCGATCTGGAACCGGCGGAGCTTTTCGTCGCCCTGTTTGAACTCGTCGCTGACCACCAGGTTGACATCATTGAGCAGCCGCGACACGTTGAGCTTGCTGATGAACTGCGCCACCTGCACGTCGTTGGCCGCCATGCCGGTGACCTTGATGCCCACGTCGTAGGTCACCGCCTGGACCTGGGCGGTCGCCGCCGCCGCCGCCGCTGCGGCAGCGCCGCTGTTGGCCTTGGCTTCAAACGCGCTCTTGGGCGCGGGTGGTGCAGCGGCGGTGCGGCGCTTGGAGTCGAGGACCATGTCGATCAACGACACGCCCGACGGGAGCGAGTTCGTCAGCTCCGCCAGCAGAAAGCTTCGCGGGACCTTCTCGATCAGCGACGAGGTCAGTTCCGCCTGGTGCGCCATCGTCCGCTGTTTTTCCTGCAGCTTCTGGAACTGCTCGATCGGGCGCGCGGCCTGCGCGTACTGCTGGGCGACGCTCGCGGCGCCCTGGCGGGCTTCCTTGAGCCCGCGGTCCGTGTACGTGAAGGCGGCGCCGATCGCGACCGTGACGATCAGGAACAGGATCGCGCAGATCGCGTTCGTCCGACGCTGGGCCTTGCGCGCCAGGTAGTCGTCGGGCAGGAAGCTCAATTGGTTCGGTGCGCTCATTGGCATACCCTCTCGTCCGATGTCAGTTGTCCGTCGTCAGTGACGACGGACAACGGACTACTGGCCACTGACATTTCCCGGGCCCATGCTCAGGCCGATGGCCACGGCCCACGTGGGCTGCGGCAAGCGGCGGTCGATGCCGCTCTCGATCGCGATCTCGCTCGTGCGCGCCATGCGGACCATCGGGTCGCCCACCTGCGCCGCAAGGCCCAACCCGCGCGCCACCTGCTGGCAGAGCGTGCGCTGACGCGCCTCCCCGCCCACGAAGATCGCGCGCTCGACCGGCTTGTTCGCAAACGTCGCCTCGTAGTAACGGCGGCAAAGGTCGAGTTCCGCGACGAGCTTGCCGAGCGGCTCGAGGCACGCCTGCTCGACGGCCTTTGCCTGCGCCGAATCCGCCGGCGAAGTAGAAGGGGCCGGCGCGTCCATGACGGCTGTGGCCTGCGCTTCGGTCGCGGGCGCCGCGGCCGTCGGCGCGATGCCCATCACCTGCTTGCGGCTCGCTTCCATGC
>JBAUGM010000804.1:0-16326 GCA_049679725.1 Tepidisphaeraceae bacterium | reverse complement strand
GTCCCAGGACCTGTCCCGTTTAAACGGCTCCCGCCGCGCCGGCGGCCCCGGAGTTGGGCACAAAGCGCAGGCGTTCTCCGGCGATGGCGGCTTCGGCCATGAGGCCGCCGCGGGTCTGCACGACGGCGATGACGCCAGAGATCTGCTATCGACCGACGCCTCCGATAATGGCCTTCACATCGTCCAGTGGCTTGGTCCAGTCGGGGATCAGGCCGCGACCCGGATTGTCGAGGTCGAAGATGATCGTCAATACCCCAACCATCAGGATGATCACGATGGCCCAGAGCAGGGGGATCCGGCGCTGGTCCTGACCGGACGAAAGGCCAATGAGAAAGCCCGATACGAGAATGCTCGCGATCAGCAGGTACATCACGGGCATCGGCACGCGATGCTCGGCGGCCGCGGCGCGCTCGCCGCCGCGGTCAATGACGTCGTTGACCGATTGCACCAGCAGGACATGCTTGTCGGGTTCGCTGGACTGATGGAGCTGGCCGTAAGCGAGCGCCCACAGCTCGAGTTGATGGGCAAGGAACCGCTGCTCGGCTTTCGGGTCAGCCGCGCGATCGTGGCTCATCAGCCGCGCCTCGACGAGTGATCGGAGCAACTCTCGCGCGCGCGAGCGCGCCGGCTCGGCAACCAGGTCGGTCCGCAGCCAGCACGTCTTCAGGGATTTGGCTTCCTCGACCACGACTTGCTTGCGCCGGTCGTAATGTCCGGCCGCGATCGAATAGCTGAACGCCAGCAGCAGGCCGACGAGCGCGAGGATGGATGCTTTGACCGCGCCGACGCCCGAATCGCAAGCCGTGTTGCGCCGGCCGATGTGGTATCCAATCTCGGCCGCGAGAATCATCAGCGCCGTGACGATCACGCCGATGAGCCAGATGGGAGCGTTGAGGAATTCGTGTCGCATTGCTGAACGCGCAAAGAGAAGACGACTCGCCGATTGCTACGCCGCGGACGTCGCCTTGACCTCATCGGGCTCGGGATGCGACGGATGATCCGGCGCGACGACTTCGCTCGCGTCGCCGGGGATGCGTCTCGGCAGCGCGCTGGCGGGGAAGATGGCCAGCAGCGCGATGCCCGCCAGGATCACGAACCCGGCCTTGAGCGCGCGCAGGCGCGCGCCCTCGTTGATGAGGACCGCCTCATCGACCTGTTCCGGCGTGGCGGTGGTCTGTTCCAGCACGTCTTCCAGGTGCGTGTTGCTGACGAAGTTGACGTTGTCGAGGTTGATCTGCGTCTTGAGGGAGTCGGGGATGGTTGACTGGTTGAGGCCCGTGGTGACGAACACGCTCAATAACCCGACGGCGACCACGCTGGCAAACGCGGTGCCCAGCGCGGTGGAGAGGTTGTTCGCCACGCCGCGCAGCGCCCCCACGTCGCCCGCCAGTTCCATGGGCGAGGAGGCGACCAGCACGTTGAACATGAGCGTCAACAACGCGCCTTCGCCAAGGCCGGTCAGGACCAGGCCAAGGATCACGACGAGGGTGCCCCAGTCGTTGCGGATCGTGAACGCCAGGAAGCCCAGGCCGATCGCAACCATGATGAAGCCAACGACGCCGATCTGGCGCGGGCTCAGCCGGTCATACAGGCGGACGATGAAGATGGCGGCGGCGGCGATGGCGAGCGTATAGGGAACCACCGCCACGGCCGTGAACAGGCTGCTGCGATCCTGAATGATCTGAATGTAAAGGGGGATCAGGAAGTTGACGGCGGGCCCCAGTGCTCCGATGACCAGCAGTGCATAGAGCGCGGCCCGCTCGTAGGGCGTGTCGAGCACCTCGAGCGCGAGCAGCGGCGTCTTCTTCTCGGCCACGCGCTTGTGCGACCACGTGAAGAACGACTGGCCGATCACGATCCCGGCCACGATCATGAACGGCGCCGGTGACAGCCCGAGCAGCCGGAACGGCGCGGCGGGCCTGGCGAGCAGCAGGCCCCAGGCGTTGAGGTTGTTGAAGCCGAAGCTGATCAGCGCGATCGCCGCCGCCGCGAGCGCCGCGCCGGTGAAGTCGATCTTCACGTCGCGCTGGCGCGGGATGTGCTTCAGCCGGAAACTGAGGATGATGACGGCGGCCGCGAGGAAGATGAGGATGCCGAACGACGCGCGCCAGCTCACCATGGCGCCGAGGAAGCCGGCAATGAAGAACGCCAGCGCGCCGGCGACGGCGGCGGACCCGGCCAGCACGCCCAGCGCCTGAGCCAGTTGCCTGCCCTGATAGTTGGCCGCGATCAGCACGACCAGCGTCGGCACCAGCGCGGCCGCCGCCAACCCGGCGACCGCCTGCGCGTTGTGCATCCGGCCCGCATCCGTGCTGAACACCATCATTCCCATCGCGACGGCGTGAACGATCACCCCCGCCTGGAAGACCAGCCGCTCGCCGAAGAGCCTGCCGACCTTCGCGCCGAACATGACCAGCCCGGCGACGAAGAGCGAATAGATGACCAGCGCCGTCGCGACGCTCGTCGCCGGCGTGTTGAGGTCGTCAACGATCGGGCCGATCGACACCGGCAGCGCGTTGATGTTGAACGACATCTGAACCTGCGCCAGGACGATGACGATCAACGGCAGCCAGGATGCTCGCGCCGCGCCCTCCGTCGTGGAGGCTTCGGCCGTCGAGGCTTCGGCTGAAAGGGTGTCGGTTGCCATTCGGTTCCATTTCCTCCGTACGTGCCACGCGCGCGACGCGCCGAACGTGTAATCCCTTCGGATGGACGTGTTCAACGGCCAGCAAAGCTCGCTTGAATTCAGCACGATCACATGTCATCTGTGAACGCGTTCCGCGCCGAACTCAGCCTCAAAACCGTGCGCCACTCTAAGGAAGTTGCGCGGATCATGTCAGCAGGGAAAAAACCGGGTGCCGGTTGTCATGTGTGGCTGCGGCGAGATGTGTCGACGGCATTCCGCACATAGCACATAGATGTGCATGGGATCGGCCCACCGGCGCGAGTGATTCAGGTGAAGCGATCGTCCAAGCGCGTGGGGCGCGCGTGTGCGCGTTCCTCGCGCGCCCATGTACGCGCCTGCATCTGTGTTCTTCGCTATTTTCTGCGCAGCCGCGTTCGATTGCGCTGGATACAAAATGAGTCTTCATGTCTCCCGCGGCTGTTTGTGCCGCCTCGCGCGGTGATCGCTCACCGAACGACCGGCGCGCGAGAGTGACGAAGAAGGCAAGCTGAAGAAACGGAGTCGGTTCATGTCACACACCGTCCTCGCCGTGCCTCCCGCCGTACCGCCGGGATCCAAACCCTTCATGCAGAGGATTCTCGACGGCATCGAAAGGGTTGGGAACAAAGTTCCCCATCCGGCGGTGATCTTCATCGCGCTGATCCTCCTGGTGATCCTGCTCTCCCACCTCTTCTACATGGCGGGAACCAGCGTCACCTATGAGGCCATCAACCCGGATACCCACGAGCTGGAACAAACGACGCGGTCCGTGCAGAGCCTGCTGACGGGGGCGGGGATCCGCTTCATGTACGCCGACATGGTGCGGAACTTCATGAGCTTCACCGCGACGGGCGTGATCATCGTGGCGATGCTGGGCGTTGGCGTGGCCGAAGCGGCGGGTCTGATCGGCGCGTTGATCCGCAAGCTCGTGCTGATTGCCTCGCCCAAGGCGCTGACGTACATCCTGGTGCTCGTCGGAATCCTTTCGAGCATCGCGGCGGATGCCGGATACCTGGTCCTGATTCCCCTGGCGGCGGCGGCGTTCGCCAGCGTGGGCCGGAATCCGCTGGCCGGGCTGGCCGCTTCCTTTGCCGGCGTCGCCGCCGTCTTCAGCGTCAATATCTTCGTCAAACCGCTGGACGGCATCCTCGTCGGGCTGACCAACGACGCCATCCATCTGACCAACCCCAACCTCTCGATCTCCCTGACCTCAAACCTCTGGTTCTCGATCGCGTCGGTTGTGATGCTCACGATTGTCGTGGCGCTGATCACCGACAAGTGGGTCGAGCCCCGTCTGGGCGCGTACACCGGCGAAGGCGCCGAGCACGCAGGCGAGAGCCTTTCCGCGGAGGAGTCGCGCGGGTTGAAGTACACGATGTGGGCCTTGATCGGGATCCTGGTGATCTTCGGTCTTTTGACGCTGCCGTCGGGCGCGCCGCTGCGCAATCCCGAAACCGGGGCGCTGATCGGCGATTCGCCGTTCATGAACGGCCTGATCGTTTTCATTGCGGCGGTCTTCCTGGTGGCGGGGGCGGCCTATGGCATCGGCGCCGGAACCATGCGGAAGCTCGCCGATGTCATCGGGGCGATGGAGAAAGCGGTCATCGGACTGGGCGGGCTGATTTTCCTCCTCTTCATCATCAGCCAGTTCAACGCGTTCTTCACCTACACCAACATGGCGACGATTGCGGCGGTGAAGCTGGGCGACTGGCTGGAGCACGCCGGGCTTGGAGCGCTCACGTTGCTCATCGGCTTTGTCATCGTTGTGGGGATCCTCGACCTGATTATGACCGGCGCCATCCCCAAGTGGGCGATCTTCGCGCCGATCTTCGTGCCGCTGTTGATGCGGCTGGGCGTCGGCCCCGAAGCCGTGCTGGCGGCCTACCGGGTCGGCGATTCGCCCAACAACGCCATCTCGCCGCTGAATGCCTACTTCGCGCTGATCGTTTCGTTCGCCGTCAAGTACCAGAAGGACGCCGGCGTGGGCACGGTCGTCGCGTTGATGCTGCCCTACGTCGTCGTCATCTTCGTGCTCTGGATCATCCTGCTGGCAATCTGGCAGATACTGGGACTTCCGTGGGGGATGTGACGAGCGCGCGTCCAACACATGCGCACGCAGGCGCACGCACACACAAACCGATTTCTTCACTCAGTGAAGGGAAGGCAGACCGATGAGCATTACATCCGTAGACGTCCGTGCCGCCGTTGACGCCGAGGCGGCGGTGAACCATCTGATTCGATTCCTGTCGGTGGACGGCGTGAGCGGGAACGAGGCGGCCATCGCCGCTGCGATCACCGATGCGCTCAAGCAGGCCGGGGTGCCAGCGTCGGCGATCCGCTTTGATAACGCAAACCAGCGCATCCCGATGCCGACGCAGACGGGCAACCTGTTCGTCGACTTGCCCGGCACGCGCGAAGGCGCGCGCCTGGCGTTCGCCACGCACATGGACACCGTGCCCCTGTGCGCAGGCGCCAAGCCCAAGCGCGAGGGGAACCGCATCGTCAACGCCAACCCCAGCAGCGCGCTGGGCGGCGATAACCGCACCGGTTGCGCCGTGCTCGTCGCCCTGGCTGAAGCGCTGCTCAAGCACCATCTGCCCCACCCGCCGATCACGCTCATCTTCACCGTGCGCGAGGAGAGCCGGCTCATGGGCGCGCGAAACATGGATCCCGCCGACCTGCGGGGCGCGGCGATGGGGTTCAACTTCGACAGCAAGATCCCTGCCGATCTCGTCACCGGCGCTGTCGGCGGCGAGACGTGGGACGTCGAGATTGGCGGCAAGGCGTCGCACGCGGGCGTGGCGCCGGAGAAGGGAATCTCCTCCACGCTGGCCGCCTCCATCGCCATCGCCGAGGCGCATCGCGGCGGGTGGTTCGGCAAGGTCGTCAAGCCCGAGGGGCGCGGGACCAGCAACGTCGGTGTCTTCGGCGGCAAGGAGAAGCGTTCGGCCGGCGACGCCACCAACGTCGTCACCGACTACGTCCACATCGACGGCGAGTCGCGCAGCGACAACGAGGCGTTCACGTCGGCCATCACCGCGGCGTTCAAGCAGGCGTTCCTGAACGCCGCCAAGCAGGTGAAGGACGACGGCGGCGAGGCCGCGCAGGCCAAGTTCGACAGCCGCGCCGACTACTTCCCGTTCCGCCTGGCCGACGATTCGCCCCCCGTCGTGCACGCCAAGCACGCCGCGGAAGCGATCGGGCTCAAGCCGACCACCATGTTTTCGCACGGCGGACTCGACGCCAACTGGTTCGCCCGACACGGCCTGCCGACCGTGACCATGGGCGCCGGTCAGCATGAGATTCACACCGTCAAGGAGTTCGTGGACATCCCCGAGTTCGTCGACGGCTGCCGCCTGGCGGTGGCCGTGGCGACGCTCGACGCCTGAGACGGAAACGGTGATCGCCAATGACAACGGCGCCGTTCGCGCGTGCGCCGCCCATCTTCCAACCTGGAGCAACTCTCGTGGGTGCAACCGCTGAAACGAAACAAGGGAAGATCCGCGCTGGAGAATCCGTCGCCGGCTTCAAACCCGTGCAGAAGGCCGTGTCACCGGCCGGCGCGAACGCGGCTGGTGGGCGTTCACAGTTCGATCGCGAACTCGAGGAACGCTTGCTCCGTTACGCCCGCATCGACACCCAGGCTGACGAAAAGTCCACGACATCACCGAGCACGGAGAAGCAATACGATCTGCTGCGGCCGCTCGTGGACGAGCTCAAGTCCATCGGCGCGCAGGACGTCAGGTTGACTGACTACGGCGCGGTCCTGGCCACGATCCCCGCCACGGTGAAGACCAACGTGCCCACCATCGCACTGCTGGCGCACGTCGACACCGCACCGGCGTACAACGCAACCGGCGTCAAGCCGATCGTTCATCGCAAGTATGACGGCGGCGACATTGTCCTGCCCGACGAGGCCGCCATCGTGCTGTCGCCGAAGCAGTTCCCGTACCTCGCGACGAAGGTGGGCGAAGACATCGTCACCGCCAGCGGGACCACCCTCCTGGGCGCTGATGACAAGGCGGGTGTCGCCATCGTCATGACCGTCGCCCGCCACCTGCTGGAGCACCCTGACGTGCCCCATGGCCTCATCCGCATCGGTTTCACGCCGGACGAGGAGATCGGCCGGGGCGTGCATCGCAACCTCCCGGCCGACTTGAAGGCCGACGTCGCGTATACGCTCGACGGCGCCGAACTCGGCGAGGTCGTTTATGAAACCTTCTCCGCCGACAAGGCTGACGTGCGCGTCCAGGGCGTCTCGATCCATCCGGGACAGGCCAAGGACAAGCTGGTCAACGCCTTGCACCTGGCCGCCAAGATCATCGACACGCTGCCCCACGTCACTCTCACCCCCGAAACCACCGCCGATCGCCAGGGTTTCATCCACCTCTACCAGATGAGTGGCACCGCGGCCGCAGCCGATCTCGGCTTCATCCTGCGCGACTTCGAACTCGACGGCCTGCGCGAGCACGGCGAGTTGCTCAAACAGGTGTGCGCCGCAATCCAGGCCACCGAGCCGCGCGCCAAGATCACCTGCACCATCACGCCGCAGTATCGCAACATGCGCTACTGGCTGGAGAACGACATGCGCCCGGTCGAACTCGCGAGGAAGGCCTGTCGCGAGCTGGGCATCGAACCCATCGACACCCCGATCCGCGGCGGCACCGACGGCTCGCGCCTGACCGAAATGGGCGTGCCGACGCCCAACCTGTTCAGCGGAATGCAGAACATCCACGGGCCGCACGAATGGGTCAGCGTGCAGGACATGTCACGCGCCACGGCGATGTGCATCAAGTTGGCGCAGTTGTGGGGCAGCGCGACCAGTGTGCCCGGACCCGCAAGTCAAGCCGCCGAACGCAAGGCGGCGGCTGATGCGGCGGGCCTTGTGGACTGGTCTGGATGAAGGAGTGCTCGGCTTCACAACAGCTCAGGTCTTGCATGGGCATGACAATGGTTAGCTTGCTTCCGCTGATCATCGGCGCCGCGGTGCTGCCGGTGTGGATCGTCATGACGCTGCTGATGCTGCGCGGGGAAGGAGGCGTGCTCAAGGCGACGGCGTTCGCGACGGGGGCGATGACGGTGCGCCTCGTGCAGGGGATCCTCTTCGGCGCCGTCTTCGGCGCCTCGGGCAACCCGGTGCAGGAGCAGTTCATCGTCTCGACGCTGAGCCTGGTGGTCGGCATCGTGCTGTTGACCGGCGTCGCGCGGAGCTGGATGCGGGAGGTCGACCCCGATGCGCCGCCGCCGCGGTGGATGACGGCCCTTGGCGAGATGTCGCCGCTGACCGCCTTCGGCATAGCGACGCTGATGCTGGTCATCGACGTCAAGCAGTGGATCTTCACCTTGTCGGCCATCGCCGTCATCGATGAAGCGCAGGTCAGCCGGGCGGTGGGCGTGGTCGCGTTCCTCGTCTTCACCGTCGCGGCGCAGGGGCTGGTGCTGGCGCCGGTGGCGGCGTGCATCCTGATGCCCGCGCGGTCGGCGCGGATGCTGGATGCGGCGCAGGCGTGGCTGGAGCGGAACAGCCGCGCGATGACGATGACGGTGTCGCTGGTGTTCGGTGTCTGGTTTTCGTGGAAGGGGATCAGCGGGCTGCTCGCCCCCGAGCATCCGCCG
Organism: Tepidisphaeraceae bacterium; assembly: GCA_049679725.1. GTDB lineage: Bacteria > Planctomycetota > Phycisphaerae > Tepidisphaerales > Tepidisphaeraceae > DASYWJ01. Next base: position 8,045 of record JBAUGM010000804.1, on the reverse strand, counting down.
CTCGCCCCGGTCGCCGTCGCGGCGCGCCTGAGCTGAGGACCTGCAACGATGACACCGCACGCGCTCCAACACGCGGACGAGACGGCCGAATCGCCTTACGTGTCAACGGGGCACCTGCCGTCCCCGGACCGCATCGAGACGCTCGTGGCCGAGGCGCATGAGCGATTCAAGTCCAATGACGACGGTGAGAACTCGCAGGTCTACCCGGCGCTGGCGGCGGTACGGGGCGAGCTGTTCGGCATCTGCGTCGTCGGGACCGGCGGAAGCGTTTATTCCGCCGGCGACGTGGAGCACGAGTTCTCGATCATGAGCGTCTCCAAGCCGTTCATCTTCGCGCTCGTGTGCGACGCCCTGGGCTCCGAGCAGGTCCGCGACAAGTTGGGCGTGAACGCGACCGGCCTCGCCTTCAACTCGCTGGCGGCGATCGAGCGCGGCGATGACGGCCGCACGAATCCGATGGTCAACTCCGGGGCGATCGCGACCACCGCCCTCGTGCCGGGCGCTAACCTCGACGCCAAGTGGCGATTCCTTCACGACGGCCTGTCCCGATTTGCGGGCCGCACCCTTTCGCTCAACGAGGAGGTGTATGCCTCCGCATCAGAGACCAACTCCCGCAACCAGGCCATCGCTCGCCTGCTCCAGAGCTACGGCCGGATCGACATGGATCCGGCCGAGGCAACCGACCTGTACACCAAACAGTGCTCGCTGAACGTCAGCGCCAAGGACCTGGCCGTGATGGGCGCGACGTTGGCGGACGGGGGCGTCAATCCGATCACGAAGGAGCGCGTCGTTTCCCCGGCCGTTTGTCATTTCGCGCTGGTCGTGATGGTGACCGCCGGGTTGTACGAAACTTCGGGCGAGTGGCTGTACGACATCGGGCTGCCGGGCAAGAGCGGGATCGGCGGCGGCATCGTGGCGGTGTCTCCGGGCAAGGGCGGCCTGGGCACGTTCGCGCCGCCGCTCGACAAAGCGGGAAACAGCGTCAAGGGTCAGCTCGTCGCCAAGTTCCTCTCGCAACGATTGGGCATGGACCTGTTCGCATCGCAGCCCGCGGATTGAGAGGCGCCTCATGACCACGTTCGCTGGCATCACCGAAAGGGAACAGGACAATGAACGCTAAGCGCCACTTCGCATACTGGTCACTCGCCTGGGCATGCTCGTGGATCATCTCCGTCCCCTGCCTTGCGCAGACCGATTCCACTCCCGATGCGCAGGAAGATCGCACTCCCGATGAGCAGGACGATCCCACGCCCAGCGCGCCGGGCGAAGCCAAGAGCGCCTTCACCGACAGTGACGAGCACTGGTATGACCTGGATGCACCCACGGGCATCGATTACGAGCTGGACGAGATCTTCGCGCCGCATACCGCCATGTTCAAATCGCCGCTCGACGCGCCGATCAACTCGCTGCTCGACCAGCAGAGGCAGTGGGAGGAGGATATCGGCTTGCGCGTGGGCTTTGCCTACACCCAGCTGTACCAGCAGGCCAGCGGCGGGCCCGGAGAGCGCTGGGGCATGTCCGGCGACGCCGATCTCATGTTCGACTGGACGCTCGTCGGGCGCGGCACCGAGGACACGGGCCGGTTCTTCTTCTCCGTCGAGGAGCGCTTCCGTTTCGCCAGCGACATCACACCGGGGCAACTGAGCGGCGAGATCGGCTCCCTGGTCGGCACGGGCGGCCCGTTCAACGACCGCGGCCTGGTCATCCGCGACGCCTTCTGGGACCAGCGGCTCTTTGATGCCAAGCTGCGCCTCCTCGCCGGCCGCGCCGCATCGGATGACTACGTCGGCTCGCACCGCTTGGCCAGCGCCAACTTCGCCTTCTTCAACGCCAGCGTGGCGGGGAATCCCACGATGGCTTTTCCCGGCCACGGGCCGCTCGCCCTCGTCTCGGTCCACCCCTCGGACCTCTTCTACGCCACCGTCGGCGGCGCCAACGCCTACAACCTCACCACCGAGTCCGGATTCAGCTCGCTCGATGAGGGGGAGATCTACGGGTTCGGGGAGATCGGCGTGACGCCCGAGATCGAGGGCTTGGGAAAAGGTCGCTACGCCGTCACCGGCTGGAACATGCCCAGTCGCGACCTCGACGGCCTGCCGAGCGATTGGGGCGTCAACTTCACGATCGAGCAATACCTGGCCGACGACCTGTGGGTCTACGCACGCTACGGATTTGCCGACCAGGGCGTGCTCACCGGCGTTGAAAGCAACTGGTCGGTGGCGCTGGCGATCGACGGATTGCTCGGCAGCCCCGACAACATCACCGGCATCGGGTTCGGCTACGCCATGCCGACCGACGACAGCCTGCGCGACCAGAAGTCGGCCGAGGTCTTCCATCGCTTCCAACTGACCGAACACACGCAGTTCAGCGTCGGCGCGCAGGCGATCTTCGATCCGAGCAACGCGCCCGACAAGGACGTGGTCGGGGTCTTCTCCCTGCGTCTGCGGATCTCGCTGTAGCTTCATGCACGACGAGTGCCGGCGTGCGCTCCGCGCACAACCGCGCAGCGCGGCTCCGCACCTCCGCGCGGGTTCGGGGGGCGAATCGCCATTTGATGCAGGGTGCTGAGGGAGGACGTGCACGACGGCCAGGAGCTTGTGCGGCACGCATCAAAATCTTGCAACGGAGCCAGACGGAGAGGAGAATGCTCTCAGGGAAATCCGCCGCGCGGTATCGATCAACTACCTTGGTGGGTTCGAGTGTGGCAGCTCGCAACGGGGGGCACTTGGGAGGACCAGATGCGATCGCAATGCGTTGCCACAGCAGTAGCGGCCTGTGCCCTCTCCGTGCTGGCGCTAGCACCCACTGCCAAGGGCGCGGACGACGATTTCTCATTGTCGATCACTCCATACGCCTGGTTCGCCGGCGCAACGGGAACCGTTGGCGTCCTGGGTTTCAAGGTGGAAGAAGACGTGACGTTCTGGGATGTGTACGACGAATCGGACACCCTTGTCGGATTTTTCGGTCGCGCCGAGGGCCGCTTCCGGCGGTTCGGATTCTACGTCGATGGCGGGTACGCGCAGATCGGTGTGGACGGCGTCAGCGGTCCACTGGGGCTCGCCAGCATCGACGTCACTCAGCACATCACCGTGATCGATTTCGGGCTGATGTACCGGCTGATCGACCGGCGCGATGAGGATTCCCGCTTCGCGCTCGATGCGACGGTCGGGGCACGGTACTGGAACATGGAGATCGAGTTCGACCCCGCCCTCCTCCCGCTGACCCTCAGCGGCGACCAGAACTGGATCGACCCGACGGTGGGGTTGCGAAGCACGATCGGAATCGGGCGGAAGTGGGAGATCGTGCTCGCCGGCGACATCGGCGGATTCGATGTCGATTCGCAGTTCACCTGGTCGGCCATCGGGACGATCGGCTACGTCTTCAACATGGGCCGTGTCGAGAGTTCGATCTTCGCCGGCTACAAGGCGATCGGCGACGACTTCACCGACGGCGGATTCACCTGGGACGCGACGCTCCACGGACCGATCATCGGATGGCGCTTCACCTTCTAGGAGACGACCATGATTCGTTACGCACTGCGGTTCGCTGTTTCGGCTGTCGCAACCACTGGGAGGCGAGCGGCCTTCTGGATTGCCGCTTGCCTTCTGATTTCCACCGGACTTGCGAGTGCGCAGGAAGTCTTGCCGTTCCCGCCCAAGCCGTCGGGCAGCGTGGCGGGACGGACATTGCAGGAGTCGGTCTACAGCCCGCGCCCGCAGGTCAACAGACTTCCCAAGGATGCGCCCAACATCCTGATCGTCATCATCGACGATTGCGGCCCGGGCTTGCCCGACACGTTCGGCGGCGAAGTGCACACGCCCACGATGTCCCGTCTTTACCAACAGGGGATTGGCTTCAACCGATTTCACACAAGCGCGATGTGCTCGCCCACGCGCGCCTCGCTTCTGACAGGGCGGAATCCCCACCGGGTCGGCGCCGGTCAAATCTGCGAGCTGGCCAACGACTGGGACGGATACGCCGGCACGATGCCGATGACCAGTGCGACAGTGGCGGAAGTGCTCAAGCAATACGGGTACGCCACCAGCGCTTTTGGCAAGTGGCACAACACCCCGGCCGAGCAGACGACCGCCGCGGGGCCGTTCACCCATTGGCCGACCGGGTACGGGTTCGAGTATTTCTACGGCATGCTGGCCGGCGAGGCGTCGCAATATGAGCCGAGCCTCGTGCGCAACACGACCATCGTCGATCACCCCCGCACGTCCGGCGGGAACAACCACTACCACCTCTCCGAAGACCTGGCCGACGACGGCATCCGCTGGCTGCGCGAGCAGAAAGCGTTCCAGCCGGACAAGCCGTTCTTGATGTACTGGGCCCCCGGCGCCCTCCACGGGCCGTTCCACATCATGAAGGAGTGGGCGGACAAGTATAAGGGCAAGTTCGACGACGGCTGGGACAAGTATCGCGAGCGCGTGTTCGCGCGGCAGAAGGAAAAGGGATGGATCCCCCAGAACGCGCAGCTCACGCCGCGCGATCCAACCATGGCCTCGTGGGACAGCATTCCGGAAACTGAACGGCCTTTTCAGCGGCGACTGATGGAGCTCTTCGCGGGGTTCGCTGAGCACACGGATGTGCAGGTCGGCCGGCTGGTGGACGAGATCGACTCCCTGGGGTACGGCGACAACACACTGATCCTGTACATCTGGGGGGACAACGGATCATCCGCCGAGGGGCAGAACGGCAGCATCAGCGAGCTGGTGGCGCAGAACGGGATTCCAACCACGATTCAGCAGCATCTCAAAGCCCTGGAGGGGCTCGGTGGGATGGACGTGCTGGGCACGGCGAAGACCGATCCGATGTACCACGCGGGCTGGGGGTGGGCGGGGAGCACGCCCTACAAGTCGACCAAGGTCGTTGCCGCGCATTTCGGCGGAATGCGCAACCCGCTAGTCATGCGTTGGCCAGCAAAGATCAAACCGGACCCCACGCCGCGCCCGCAGTTCCACCACGTCAACGACGTCGTGCCGACGATTTACGAGTTGGCAGGGATCACACCGCCGCGCGTGGTCAACGGCGTCGAGCAGGATCCCTTCGACGGCGTGAGCCTCGCCTATGCGTTCAACGATGCCAAAGCGAAAGACCAGAAGCGCACGCAGTATTTCGAGGTCATGGGCAGCCGCGCGATTTATCACGACGGCTGGATGGCGTCGGTCTTCGGGCCTCGAAATCCGTGGGTTCCCGGGCTGCCCCAGGGCATTCGCGATTGGTCGCCCGACAACGACAAGTGGGAACTGTACAACATCAACGAGGACTGGTCGCAGGCCAACGACCTGGCGGAGAAGGAGCCCGCCAAGCTTGCCGCCATGAAAGAGCTCTTCATGGTCGAAGCGGCAAGGAACAAGGTGCTTCCGATCGGCGGCGGGCTGTGGATCCCGGTCTTCCACCCGGAATTGCGCATCACCCCGCCGTACAAGGAATGGACGTTCGTCGGCCATATCACTCGGATGCCGGAGGCCGCGGCGCCGACGCTGGGGAACAAACCCAACGTCGTGACGATGGACGTTGACGTCCCCGCCGGCAACGCCAACGGAACGCTCTATGCCCTCGGTGGGTTCTCCGGCGGGCTGTCGTGCTACGTGAAGGACGGAACGCTCAGCTACGAATACAACCTGTTCGAGATCATGCGCACGCACATCCGCGCCAAGGAAAAGCTCCCCGCCGGAAAAACCAAGATCGAAGTCGAGACAAGCTACATCGAGCTCAAGCCCGCCGGGCCGCTCAAGGTGGTGATGAAGGTCAATGGCGCGACGGTCGCCGAGGGAACGGTGCCCGTCAGTGCGCCGCTGCTGTTCACGGCGAACGACAGCTTCGACATCGGCATGGACGGCGGCTCGCCGGTCTCGGTCGATTACTTCGACGCCGCGCCGTTCAAGTTCAACGGAACGGTCGAACGCGTGCAGGTGAAGTACGTCTTGCCGGCCAAGCAATAGGAACTTCTCGGTGAAGCGTTGCGCTCCGCTGGTGCGCCGCCGGCCGCGACCCTGCGGAGTGACCTTCACCTTTCGGAGGCTGACATGCATCGCTCTGGACGAATCCGATTGTTACTAGCCGTTGCCGCAGCCTTGCTCGTTGCGTGCTTGGTGCTGGGGTGCGCAAAGAAGCCCCCCATTAAGCAGACCGGCTTTCTTAGCGATTACAGCAAGCTGAAGAAGGTCGATGACAACTTCATGCGCTACCGGTCGCCCAACGCGAATCAGTACACGGCGGTCATCGTCGATCCGGTGGTGTTCGAGGTCCCCCCCAAGAAGCTTTCTCCCGCCGATCGCGCCGAGGTCGCGCGCTATTTCCGGTCCAAGCTGATCGGCGCTCTGAAAGCGCGGCAATACCAGATCGTGGACGACGTCGGCCCGAACGTCGCTCGAATGCGCGTGGCCATGACGGACGTGGCGAATTCGACCTGGTGGAAGAAAATCCATCCGGTGACTAAGGCCGCCGGCGCGGGAACCGGGGGCGCTTCGTTGGAAGCGGAAACGGTCGATTCCATGACGGGGGAGCAATTGGGTGCTTGGATCAGGAGCTCCAGCGGAAACCAATTCAACTTTATGGCGTTCAGCACCGTCGCGGACGTCAAGAGCGCAATCGACAGGTGGGCCTCCGATTTCGCCAAGCGAATGGACGACATGCAAAAGTCCCAGCCGGCGCGGACCTGATTCGTGCATGGTCGTTTGCAGGTGACTCGCCGGAACGGGCGGCCGAGTCCTCAAGTCCTCGCTCTCGCACGAGGACGAGAAGAAGCTGCAGTCGGCCCTCGACGCGGCGCGAGGATAGCCGGCTTCCCTTGTGGGAGGAAATGAACCGAGCGCGCCAAGCCGTTCTCCGTCCAAGCACAAGATCAGGGCGCCATCGTCGCGCGTCCCGTGGCGCCCAGGTCGTCGGGAAGAAAGAAGCAGAAGAGCGCGATCAGCGCGTACACGCACAACAGCAGGAAACCTTTGAACCAGTTCGATTTCCCGTCATTGGCGGTCATCATCGTGATGAGGATGGCGAGCAGGACAATGATCGACCCCGCGCCCCCCACGACGAGGTCCATTCGGCGTGGGGCGATGACATAGCTGAGCAGCACGAGTGCCGGGGCGACGAACAGCGCGATTTGAAGGCTGCTGCCGATCGCAATGCTGATCGTCAGGTCCAGTTGGTTCTTGCGGGCCATGGCGATCGCGGCATACGACTCGGCGGCGCCACCCACGACCGCCAACACGATCACGCCGATGAACGCCTTGCTCATCCCCAGGCTTGTGGCGGTTTCCTCGACCGCGCCGACGAGGATCTCGCTGAGAAATGCGAGGACCACGGAGGAGACGATCAGCACCGTTACCGCGACCGACATGCTCCAGGGCTTGCCCTGGGCGTGTCCCGCATCGCCCGTACGCTTGGCGGCGAAGTATTCGGGGTGCGTCCTCAGCATGAACAGCAAACTCATGCCGTAGGCCACCAACAACACGACGGCGACGGCGGCGTTAAGGCTCTGCTCCAGCCTGCGCGTCTGCGGCGTGATGTAGTTGTGAAAGATGCTCGGGAGGATCAAGGCGATCGCGGCCAGCATCAGTACGGAGGTGTGGATCCGCACGCCGCGGTAGTTGTACTCCTGCACGCGGTAGCGGATGCCGCCGACGAGGAACGATAAGCCCAGCGCGAACAGCAGGTTCGCCGGAATCGCGCCGACGATCGATGCCTTGACCACCTCCACCATGCCCGCTCGCAACGCCATCAGGGCAATGATGAGTTCAGGCGCGTTTCCGAACGTGGCGTTCAGGAGCCCGCCGACCGTGGGGCCGGTACGGACGGCGATGTTCTCGGTCGCGTGCACGAGCCACGCGGCCAACGGGACGATCGCCAGCGCCGCCGAGGCGAACGTCACCGGCGCGGGAACGCCCTCCACGTGCCCCAGCACCGCCGCCACGGGGATGAACACCAGCAGCCAGTTCATTGGATCGCGCAGGAACCGTGTCATGTCGCTGCTCCTTTCGGCGCTGATTGCTCGCTTTGTAGCGGCGACGCCTGCGTCGCGGTCGACGCGCAGCGTCGAG
>JBAUGM010000803.1:0-3422 GCA_049679725.1 Tepidisphaeraceae bacterium | reverse complement strand
GCTCGCGGTCGCCTGCATGCGGATCGGCGCGCACGACGGCAGATTCGCCGGCGACGCGACGATCCGGCTCGTGTCCGACAGCACGCCGGACCAGACGCAGCCAATCGGCGGCGGCGAGCTGGGCGCGCCGATAGTGACGCCGGGTGCGCTGCTCTCGCAGACCGGCACCATCTTCGGCGTCGCGCAGCCGACCGGCTCGAACTACCTCTACTCCTCGACGTTCACGAAGCGGCATGCCGACTGGGGTCCCGGCGGGGTGGGCGCGATCTACCGCACCGACGCCGCCCAGGCGACCGCGGGAACTCCGAACGCGTCGGTCTTCTTCGACGTCAACAGCCTGGCGGGCAGACCCGCCGGAGACTTCCTCCGCGGCGCCGACAGAAACGGCGCCGACGTCAGAGACTTCGAGAACGACTCGGTCGCATGGGACCAGGTCGGCAGACGCGGCCTCGGCAACCTGTCGACGACCGACGACGGCTCCGAGCTGTACACGGTCGGACTCGCGACCGGCGAGCTGATCCGCGTCCCGATTCCGGCGGACGGATCGAGACCGGCGTCGGCGCAGGCGTACGCGATCCCGAGAGACGCGTGCGCGGTCCCGGGCGACGCGCGTCCGTTCGCGACCGCCGTCCACGACGGGCTCGTCTACGTCGCCGGCACCTGCTCGGAGGAGAGCCGCGGCGATCCGCCGCCGAGAACGGCGTCGGCGAACCTGAGACTGTTCGCCTACACGTTCGACCCGGCAACGGGCGCGTTCTCCGGCCCGGTGCTGAACCAGACGCTGGAGGCGGAGCGCCTCTGCATAATCCGGAGCGGCACAGCCACGACTTCGTGGCCTTCCACGGACTGCGGCAGCACCTTGCAGGCCGACTGGCACCCGTGGGCGACGCAGTCGACGATCGACGCGATCGACCCCGGCAGAGCGGGCCGGTACTCGCAGCCGATGCTCGCCGACATCTCGTTCGTCGGCGACGACATGGTGTTCGCGATCCGCGACCGCTCGTCCGATCAGCTCGGGACGCAGTCGATGTTCCCGGACGGGACGCCCGGCGAGGTCGGCATGCAGGCCGGCTACACGCTGCGCGCGTGCGTCAGCGGCGGCACCTCGTACCAGCTCGAGAGCAACGGCACCTGCGGCGGCCTGACGGCCTCGGGTCCGAAGAACGTTCCCGAGTGGGGTCCCGGCGGCAGCCTGTTCTACTGGGACCAGAACTACAACTCGTTCAGAGGAGCTGGCGCCGCGCACGACTACGGCGGCCAGGGCGGCACGCTGCAGATCCCCGGGTATCCGGAGCTGCGGCTGGCGTCGGGCTACGGCGCCAACAGATGCGCTCCCGGCAACGACGGCGTCAACGGCTGCCCGAACACCGACGGACCGTCCGCGTCGGCCGGCGTGCTCTACGCCAGCAACACGGACGGCTCGCGCGTGAGAGGGTTCAACCTCTACACGTACTCCAGAGCGGACCTGTCGGTCTTCGGCAAGGCCAACGGCCTCGGCGACCTCGAGGCGCTGTGCCAGGCCGCGCCGATCGAGATCGGCAACTACGTCTGGCTCGACCCGGACAAGAACGGCGTGCAGGACCCGGACGAGGCGCCGATCGCCGACGTGGCGGTCGAGCTGCTGGACGCCGGCGGCGCCGTGATCGCGACGACGAGAACGGACGCCAACGGCCAGTACTACTTCAACGAGACCAACGTGCCGGGCGGCGTGCTGCCGGACACGGACTACACGGTGCGGATCCCGTTGGGTCAGGCGCCGCTGGCGGACCATTCGCCGACGAACCCCGACACCGACGCGCAGCTGCGCGACTCCGACGGCATCCCGTCGGGCGCGTACGTGATCGACAGACTGAGAACGGGTGCGGCGGGTCACAACGACCACACGCACGACTTCGGGTTCAACCCCCCGTTCAACGTCTCGATCAGAAAGGCCGTCTCCTCACCTGAGGTGAAGGTCGGCGATCCGGTGACGTACACGCTGACGGCCAGAAACGACGGGCCCGGCACGGCGGACGACGTCGTCGTGACGGACAACCTGCCCGAGCAGCTGGCACTGACCGGCGCGAGAACGAGCCTCGGCTCGTGCACGACGTCCGGCAACTCCGTCAGATGCGAGCTCGGACAGCTCGCGCCGGGTCAGACCGAGACCGTCACGGTGACGGCGAGAGCACTCAGATCCGGCACCGCGATCAACAACGCGAGAATCAGCTCGCCCGGTGACAGAGACCCGAGAGACAACGAGGACAGAAGAGAGGTCAGAATACCCACGCCTGACGTCTCGATCAGAAAGTCGGTCTCCGCGCCCACCGTGAAGCTCGGCGAGAGCGTGACGTTCACGCTGCTGGCTCGCAACAACGGTCCGGGCCTCGCGCAGGAGGTCGTCGTGACCGACGCCATGCCGCAGCAGCTCGTGGTCACCGGGGTCAGTACGCCGGTCGGCAGATGCGCGACGACGGGCAACAGCGTCCGCTGCGAGCTGGGCACGCTGACCGAGGGTCAGGAGATCCCGATCACCGTCACCGCGAGAGCCGTCAGATCGGGCAGAGCGGTCAACGACGCCAGAATCGGTGCCAGAGAGGACAGCAACCCGAGAAACAACGAGGACAGAAGAGAGGTCGAGATACCGACGCCGGACGTCTCGATCACGAAGACGGTCTCGGCGAGAACGGTGAGACTCGGCGGTTCGGTGACGTACTCGCTGCTGGCGAGAAACAACGGCCCGGGCATCGCCGAGGAGGTCGTGGTGACGGACGCGCTGCCGAGCCGGCTGAGACTGACCGGCGCGAGATCGGCGGTCGGCACGTGCAGAACGAGCGGCAACAGACTGAGCTGCTCGCTCGGCACGATGGCCGAAGGCGCGACGGTGAGAATCACCGCGACGGCCCGCGCCATCAGAACCGGCAGAGCGATCAACAACGCGGTGATCGGCGCCCGTGAGGACAGCAACCCGAACAACAACAGAGACAGAGTCCCGGTCGTCATACGGAAGACCGACCTCCGTCTCACGAAGGTCGTCAACCGCAGAGTGCTGCAGGCGGGTCAGACGGCGACGTACACGATCCGCGTGACGAACCCGACCGGCGTGCCGCTGCGCAACGTGCGCACGTGCGACGACCTGCCCTCGGGCCTGGCCTTCGTCCGTGCGACACCGAGAGCGCGGCCGTCGAGAGGTCAGTACTGCTGGACGGCCCGTGTGCTCAGAGCGCACGAGACGCGGACGTACAGAATCAAGGTGCGTGTGCTCACCGGCACGATCGGGAGAAAGGTCAACCACGCCGTGGCGACCTCCCCGGACGCGAACACGAGACGCGCCCAGCGCGCCGTGCGGGTGATTGCCGGAGGCGTCGCCCCGATAGCCGGCGGCGTCACCGGGTAGGCGCCCGGCTCACCATCGATCAGCCAACCGGGGTGCGGCCCACGCC
>JBAUGM010000802.1:0-4550 GCA_049679725.1 Tepidisphaeraceae bacterium | reverse complement strand
CTGCTCGCCGCCCTTGCCGCCAGCTTCCTGCCCGCGATGTCCGCCATGCGCGCCAAACCGCTGGAGGCGATGTCGCCGCTCGCGGCGTCGCGGACCAACGCCCTCCCCTGGCGCGCCGCACTCGCCGGCTTGATCCTCATCGCGATCGACCCGTTCCTCATGTTTGGGCCCATGACGGGCTCCCCCGACGTCGCCCGCGTCATCCGCTTCTACGGTCACTTCGCGCTGGGCATCCCGGGCCTGATGATCGGATTCTTTCTGCTCGCCCCCATGTTCGTCATCGCCATCGAGCGATTGGCCGGCCCGATCGTCGCGCCGTTGCTCGGCCTCCGGTTCGCGCTGCTTCGGCAACAGCTCTCCAGCGGCGTCTGGCGCGCGGCGGGCACGTGCGCAGCGCTCATGGTCGGCTTGTCGATCCTCATCGTCATGCAGACGCAGGGGAACTCGATGCTCAACGCGTGGAAGCTGCCCAACAAGTTCCCGGACCTCTTCATCGCCTCGCCCCCGCTCACGCCGCTGACGGAGAAGCGCGTGCGATTGCTCTCGGAAGTCCCCGGCATCAAGCCGGATGAGCTGATGCCCATCGCCATCGCCTCCCCCGAGTTCGGCTCCGGCGTGTTCGCGCTGGCGGGCATGGCGATCATGCCGGACGCGACGATGTTCTTCGGCATCGATCCCGACAAGGCCTTCAAGCTCATGGAACTCGACTTCCGCGAGGGCACGCCGGAGCAAGCGCAGGCGATGCTGAAGAAGGGACGGCACCTGATCGTCACCGAGGAGTTCCGACAGCTCAAAGGATTGCACGTGGGCGACACGCTGTCGCTGAAGACGCCGAAGCACGGCAAGGTCGAGTACACGATCGCCGGCGTCGTCTGGTCGCCGGGGATGGACGTGATCGTCAGCATGCAGGACCTCGGCCGGCAGTTCGACAAGCGCACCGCGGCCAGCGTGTTCGGCACGCTCGACGATGCGCGTGAGGACTTCGGCGTCGAGCGCGTGTACCTCTTCGCCGCCAACCTCGACGCGCCGGTCGAGCGCGAGCAGATCATCAAGCAGGTGCGCGAGAAGTTGGGCTTGATGGGCATGCAGGCGTACGACATCCGACAGGTGAAGCACGAGATCACGAGCATGTTCCACAAGGTGCTGATGCTCGTGAGCAGCGTCGCGTTCGCGGCGATGGCGGTGGCGTCGCTGGGCGTGACCAACACGATCATGGCCAGCATCCGCAGCCGGCGCTGGCAGTTCGGCATTCTCCGCAGCATCGGCGCGACGCGCGGCCAGCTCCTGCGCCTGGTGCTGGCCGAGGCGACCCTGCTGGGACTCGTCGGCTGCGGACTGGGGCTCGCGGCAGGGGCGCTGATGTCGCTGGACGCGCGCGGCTTCGGCCATCTGGCGATCGGCGTGAGTCCGCCGCTGGTCATCCCGTGGGGGATCGTGTGGACGGGGACGGGCATCGTCATGGCCATCTCGATCCTCGCCAGCCTCTGGCCCGCGGTGAGCGTGGCGCGCGCCGAGCCGCTGTCGCTCCTCCAGGCGGGAAGGGCGTCGGCGTGAATAGCCTTCACACCGCGATGACACGTGCCTGAAGCCGTGTCGTCTCTCGTTTTCTCCTAATCCCGCACTACACCTGCTCGAATGCCCCCGCGGTTCCGAAGTTCACCGGGATTACGAACCCCGCGCCGGCCCTGACGAGCCCTGACTGCTCGATGATCCGCGGCCACCATCGGACGATCCGCCAAGTCTTGTCCCACATTCTGAACGCCGACCAGCTCTTGTGCAGGAAGAACGCGGTGAGTTGCGCCTGTCTCCACGCCTCGCGCTCATGTGGAAGCTTTGTGATTCGCATGTCGCCGGAGAGGATCACCCAGTTCCCTTCCCCTGCCAGTTCGCCGATCCAATCAATGTCTGTTGTGTTTGCAGCGAACTTCTGGCGAAGGTGCAATACCTCGTGCCCATCTTCCTTGGACAGAGCATCGAGTGCGGGCCCCCATCTCGGAGGCAAGCAGTTGTCGACGAAGAATTTCACGCGACCAGTTGCTTCTCCGACAACTGATTCTCGAACTCAACCGCGGCCCGCACGGACCGCAGCTTCACGGCGTACCATTTAGCAACACTCTCGGCAGAGCCCTCTACCTTCACGGCCGCCGCGAGCACGGCTGTTGGTACGCCGGCGTCGCTTACGATCGGTTGGCCAAAGTTTCGGCCGGGATCAACCACGATCGATCTACTCTCGCCCATCGGCCACCAGCGCATGGCTTGCTTCTTTGAGTTGAACTCGATGTGCTCGAGATACGGATTGATCAGATTGCGGAAGGCATATTGGCTCTCGGCGAGGTCAAGGAGCGACTGACCGCCGCGGCCATCCTTTAGATCGATGAAGACGGTGCGTCCGTCGGTACGGAATAGCGATGTGGCAAAAGGATGGTCGACTTTGAAAAGGTCCTGCGCGTGCTGGTGCACGCGTTTGATTGTCGGCCAGGAAATGTCGTGGTTGAGCATCGCGTTGACAACGCGAACTTCAATCAGGTCCCGAAAACCGAGTGCTACTTTACCGTCGATGATGGGGAGTTGCCGCTGCCAGATCGGCGCCGAAGGTTTCCACTCGCCGGCCTCGGTCTTATACGCATAGCCCTTCACCCAGCGGTGGATCCGGCGCGCGGGAACCTGCGTCAGCCGCGCGGCGTCGGGGACGCCGTAGATGCCGATGCCAATAAAGTTGTCGTTTCGTTCGTCCATTGCGTTCACCGCGAGCCTGCTGAACGGCGGCGCGAGTTGTACATCATAAGCTATCGACCGGACCGAGGAACAGGCTCGACCGTCCGGCCGGCAGAACGACTCGCTGGGCGCGGAAGGAAAGGGCCAAAGGTATACGGAAAAAGTGCCGAAGAATGACCGGAGAGACTCGCTCTTCGCCGATCCTTTAACCTTTTGCCTTTGTCTTTTTTCCTTTAGACTTCTCCCGTGCAGCCCGTCGCGTCTCCCATTCAATCGGCGACCACGTCCGGCACCGTCGGCACGGGCACGACGCGCGGCGGGAGCGGGGTGCGCGAGACCTTCTCCGCCGAAGAGCTCGCCATCGTCATGTCGCACTTCGACATCGGGGTGATCGACTCCGTCGTCGACTTCCCGCGCGGGTCGCGCAAGGCGCCCAAACTCCTCATCGTCTCCGAGCAGGGGAAGTTCCTCATGAAGCGGAGGGCGCGCGGGAAGGACGATCCGTTCAAGGTCGCCTTCTGCCACGCCCTTCAACTCTACCTCGCGGCCAAACAGTTCCCGCTCCCGCACCTGATCGGGACGCGCAAGGAAAACAACTCGATGCTCCAGTGGCGCAACGGCGTCTACGAGCTGTTCGAGTACATCCCCGGCCAGGGCTACCCGCAGACGCTCGAGTCGACGTTCGATTCCGGTCGCGTGCTGGCGCTGTATCACAAGCTGCTCGAAGGGTTCAAAGCCGAGTGGCAGCCGCCGACGGGGAGCTACCACCAGGCTCCGGCGGTGGAGACGGGGCTGAAGTCGATCGTGAACCAGCCCCCGCCGGGCATGCCCTCCCCGGGGGAGATCGTCCCGGTGCTCAGCAGCCTGCTCGACGCGTACCACAAGGGGGCCGAGCAGGTTGAGCAACAGGGGATGGAGACCTGGCCGAAGCAGATCGTTCACGCCGACTGGCACCCGGGCAACATGCTCTTCCGCGACAATCACGTGGTTGCCGTCATCGACTACGACTCGGCCCGTTTGCTCCCGCGCGTGATCGACATCGCCAACGGCGCGCTGCAGTTCTCGATCATCGGCGGGGACGAGGACGTGTCGAAGTGGCCGGAATATCTCGACGAGAGCCGCTTCAAACGGTTCTTGCGCGGCTACGATGAGGTGATGCTCCTGAGCCAGGCGGAGATCCGCGCGATCCCGCACCTGATGACCGAAGCGCTGATCGCCGAGGCGGTCTTCCCGATCGCCGCGACCGGGCAGTTCGGCCGGTTGGACGGCACGCCGTTCCTGCACATGGTGCAGCGGAAGGTGAAGTGGATGCAGCGCAACGCGCAGAAGCTGATCGAGCTGGCGGAGGGATGACGATCGCTCTAAGCGCGCCTCCCTCTTCCCGGTAATCCGGAGAGAGGGCAGGGGGGGCAGGGGAGAGGGGCGAGCGAGGTGCGACGGTGGTGAACCGGCCGATCTCTCGGCTCGCGCGGGTCGGCGCATCGGATGGTTGACCGACATCGAGCGCGACTTACCCCTCTCCCCGACCTTCTCCCCCGAGTACGCGGGAGAGGGAGGAAGGTCTTTGGTCGTACCGAGCTGCTGATGTTGTTCCGTCACGCCCCATTCCTCGCCGTCATCCTGATCACCGGCGGGCTCGTCGCCATCGGCGCGGAGCCTGAGCCTGCGACCCGCCCGGCCTCGCTGCCCGCGACGCGGCCGTCGACCATTCCCGCGGCGACGCTGGAGAGCTGGTTCAACGATCTCGCCGCCTCCGACGCCGTCGTGCGCGACAAGGCGTTCGGTGCCATGCTCGGCCTGCAGCGCGACGACCTCCCGACGCTGCGGCGCATCGT
>JBAUGM010000801.1:0-8208 GCA_049679725.1 Tepidisphaeraceae bacterium | reverse complement strand
ACGCCCCGCGGCGTAGCGCAGCGGAGTCCCCGGGATCATCCTTACTACGATGTCGCGCCGGCAAGTTTTCATTGGTCGATCGCCCGTGCGCGTGACACAATAATACTCGGAGAGCGAGGGCCATGGGCATGAGGGGTTTGATCGTCGAAGACGACGCGGACGTCGCGGACGTCCTCGCGCGCATCGTCCACCGGCGCGGCGACGACACGACCGTGCTCCACTCGGGCGCGCCGGCGCCGGAATGGGTCCGGCGGAACCAACCCGATTTCGTCCTGCTCGACCTCATGCTCCCGGACCGCAGCGGGTATTCCGTCTGCGAGGAGATCAAGCTCGACCGGCAGACGAACCTCACGCCGATCATCATGGTCACCGCCATGAGCGGGCACGCGGACCTGATCAAGGGATTGGCCGTCGGGGCGAACGAGTACGTCGCCAAGCCCTTCGACATGGACGAGCTCAACGCCGCCATCGACCGCGCGCTCGCGTGGCGCGACGAGCTGCGCCGCAGCGGCGCCCATGGGGAGATTCACATCCAGCTCCAGAGCGACACGCGCGTGCTCGAGGAGCTCAACCACATGCTGTCCTCGCTGCTGCTCTACACCCCCATGTCGGAGGACGCCGCCCACCAGCTCACGATGGCCGTGCGCGAGATGAGCGGCAACGCGATCGAGTGGGGTCACCGCAAGCGCGTCGAGCTGCTGGTGATGGTGACGTACCGGATCGAGGCCGATCGCGTGGTCATCAAGGTGAAGGACACGGGCCCCGGCTTCAACCGCGCGGAAGTGCGCCACGCCGCCGACCTGAACGACCCGACGAAGCACATCGAGGTGCGCGAGTCGCTGGGGCTGCGCGTCGGGGGGTTCGGCATTCTGATGACGCGCGGGCTCGTCGATGAGATGTCGTACAACGAGGCGGGGAACGAGGTGAGGCTGGTGAAGTACTTCTCGCCTACGCCGCCGACGACGACGCCGGGCGATCCGGCGTAGCGGGGATCAACGAGGAGGACGCCGACGCTTGGCGCGTGAACGCGGCGCTGGTCAGCGTTGCGTAGCCGCACCAGCCGGCGATGCCGAGCAGCTTGAACCCGTCCTCGAACACGTGGTGCAGGTGCGCGCTCACGGGCACAACGTCGAGGTCGACGGCCAGCGAAGCGCCGAAGAGCGCCAGCGCGCTGCCGAGCAGCGGCCAGTGCGTCGCCGTGCGGATGAGCGCGCGGTAGCGCCACAGCATCCACAGCGTGATCCCGCCCTGCACGAGCAGGATTCCCTTTCTGCCCGCGGCCGGCGAGTTGGAGCACGGCCTCGTGGACCATGAACAGGTCGTCGACGAGCAGCATGGCGGTAAGCGCGGCGAGCGTTATGAGAAAGTTGCGCCGCTCGCGCCGCGCCGGCTCGTCGACTCGCGGCAACGTCGCCGCCGCGAAGAAGCACACCGCCGCCGCCGTTGACCACAGGACCGCGCCGGCACTGGACAGGTATCCGCCGTAGAACGGGGCGTCCTTCGTGTGCGCGATTGCGGCGTCGCGCGTGAGCGTGACGAACGGAACGCCGAGCGACTCCGCAACCCAGAGGGCGATCGCCAGCACGGCCAGCGCGGGCAGGTAGATCAGGAGTCCGGCAAGCGAGCGATCGCGCGGCATCCGTCATCTATCGGTCATTTTTCAAAGTACGGGTGTGTGCCGGGAATTTATCGGACGACCGCACAGTGTCGACACTCAACTCCGCGCCCGCGCAACTGGATCGAACGGCAGCGTCAGTCAATCAGGAGCGAGTTCGGGTCGAAGTCGGCGAGGTCTGGAGCCCAACGCGCTCGCTCCCATTCCCAAACGGTCGCGCCGCTCGCTTCGTGGTCGCGGATGTACATCAACTCTTTCGAACGTTTCCAGCGCGCGTCGTGTGTCCCCTTCGGGGGAGGGTTCTTGTAGTCACCTTCGACGTGCTCGCGATGATGCCGCGTGCGGAAACCCTTGGGATCACCCGGGAGCCATGTACCGAACGTGCTCCCCATAATGTGATACCAGTCGCACCATGGTGTTGACGCGATCTTGAAGGACATGGGTCGGGATGATCGCAAAGTCTCGCGATGAAATGCAACAGAAAAGCCCAGGGTGCTAGCACCCTGGGCTTCGTCTTGAAGATCGCTTGAAGCGCGCAGGACGTTAGTACATCCCACCCATTCCACCCCCCGGCGCGCCCGCGGGTTCGGGTTTGTCTTCCTTGATCTCGCTGATGATCGCGTCGGTCGTCAGGAGCAGGCCCGAGATGCTCGACGCGTTCTGCAGCGCCGTGCGCTCGACCTTGGTCGGGACGATCACGCCCATCTTCAGCAGGTCGCCGTACTCGTGCGTGAGGGCGTTGTAGCCGAAGTTGACGTCCTTCGACTCCTTGACCTTCTGCGCGACGACGGCGCCGTCGCCGCCGGCGTTCTCGACGATCTGCTTGATCGGGGCTTCGATCGCCCGGCGGACGATCTCGATGCCGACCGACTGGTCCTCGTTGTTGGCGCGCTTCTTCACGCCCTCGAGCACCTTGGCCGCGGCGCGGATCACCGCGACGCCGCCGCCGGGGAGGATGCCTTCCTCCACCGCAGCGCGACAGGCGTGCAGCGCGTCCTCGACGCGGGCCTTCTTTTCCTTCATCGCGACTTCGGTCGCGGCGCCCACGAGGATCTGCGCCACGCCGCCCGACAGCTTCGCGAGGCGCTCCTGGAGCTTCTCGCGGTCGTAGTCGCTGGTCGTGCTGTCGATCTCGTTCTTGAGCTGCGCGATGCGGCCCTTGATGGCCTTCTCGTCGCCGGCGCCTTCGATGATGGTCGTGTTGTCCTTGTCGACGCGAACCTTCTTCGCGCGACCCAATTGCGACACTTCGACGTTCTCGAGCTTGATGCCGAGCTCTTCGAAGATCGCCTGGCCGCCGGTGACGATCGCGATGTCTTCGAGCATGGCCTTGCGGCGGTCGCCGAAGCCCGGGGCCTTCACCGCGCACACTTTCAATGTGCCGCGGAGCTTGTTGACGACGAGCGTCGCGAGCGCTTCGCCCTCGAGGTCTTCGCTGATGATCAGCATCGGCTTGCCCTGCTCGGCCGCCTTGCTCAGCACGGGGACGAGATCGCGAGCCGACGAGATCTTCTTCTCGTGTATGAGGATGTAGCAGTCATCCAGCTCGGCGGTCATCGTCTGGGGGTTGGTGACGAAGTGCGGGCTGAGGTAGCCCTTGTCGAACTGCATGCCTTCGACGAGCTCGATGGTGGTGTCGAGGCTCTTGCCCTCTTCGACAGTGATGACGCCGTCCTTGCCGACCTTGTCCATCGCGTCGGCGATCATCTTGCCGATCTGCTCGTCCTGGTTGGCGCTGCTCGCGCCGACCTGGGCGACTTCCTTCGAGCTGGTGACCTTCTTGCTCATCTTCGCCAGCTCATCGACGATCGCCTCGACGGCGAGGTTGATGCCGCGCTGGATCTGCGTGGCGTTGGCGCCGCTGGCGACGTTCTTCAGGCCTTCGCTGAAGATCGCCTCAGCGTAGACGGTGGCGGTGGTGGTGCCGTCGCCCGCGACCGTGCTGGTCTTGCTGGCGACTTCCTTCACCATCTGCGCGCCCATGTTCTCGTAGGAGTCTTCGAGCTCGATCTCCTTGGCGACGGTCACCCCGTCCTTGGTGACGGTGGGCGAGCCGAAGCTCTTCTCGAGCACGACGTTGCGGCCCGACGGGCCGAGGGTGACCTTGACGGCGCGGGCGAGTTTCGAAACCCCGCGGCGAATGGCCTCACGGGCCTCCTGGTCGAATGCGATGCGTTTGGCTGCCATTTCAGATTCTCCTTGAATTCAGTTGGAACCGCAGATGAACGCAGATGAACGCGGATAAGAAAGATCTGAATTCAGATTCTGATTCATCTGCGTTTATCTGCGTTCATCTGCGGTTAAATCTCTTACTCGACCACCGCGAGGATGTCGTCTTCCGACATGATCATCAGCTCTTCCCCGTCGAGCTTGATTTCCGTGCCGGCGTAGCTGGTGAAGATGACTTCGTCGCCCTTCTTGACGCTGAAGGGGGCGCGCTCGCCGTTGTCGAGGCGCTTGCCGTCGCCGACGGAAAGGATCTTCCCGCGCTTGGGTTTTTCCTTGGCGCTGTCGGGCAGGACGATGCCGGATTTGGTCTTGGACTCGGCCTCGACGCGCTTGACGAGGATCTTGTCACCGAGGGGGCGAAGCTTGGCCATGTTACGATCTCCTTATTTGAAGCCAAAAATAACGTGACTGTGTGGGGAGTGACGGGGTGACGGAGTAAAGCATCGCGCTTCCCACTCCGTCACCCCTTCACCCCCTACTCCGTCACCTCATCATCCGCCTGCGGCCACCGGCTCTCGTGATACCGCCTGAGCACCCTGGCCAACGCGTCGAGCAGCACGTTCAGGTCCACGGGCTTGCCGAGGACGGTGAACACCTGCATCGACAGCGCCTCGCGGAGCAGGTTGTTGGTCATCTGGTTGGCGAGGAGGATGGCCGGGGGCGCATTCTTCCGCTCGCGCATCAGTTTGACGACCTGCAATCCGCCCAACTGCGGCATGCTCTGGTCGAGGACGGCCACGTGAACGGGAACCGTCTCGATCAGGTCCAGCGCCTCGCGGCCGCTGCGGGCCGAGAGCGTCTGCACGCCCTGCGGCTCGAGCAGCCCGCGGACCGTCTGATGCCATCCTTCCTGCTCGTTGGCCAGGAGGACCGTTAAGCGGTTGGATCGTTCAGCCTGAACCATGAGCACCTGCGGCAAACCACGGGTCCGCGCCGCAGGCGACTGTTAACAACGCCCGTGCCGCAGGCGAGAATGCGTAAGTTCATGAATACGTTAGTGTTACAGCTTGATGCATCCGGGTTACAACTGCCAAACCGGGTGGACCTTCGCTTCGGACTGCCACGATGACAGCGAGGTTGTTCCAGCAGCTTCACCAGCAACTCCGACACCACGGTGGCGTTCGAGCTTCGGCCCGCCTTGCAAGTTGGGTACAGCGGCGGGAGCTGGCAGATCGGGGGCGAGTTCTCATACATGTGGGCGTGGGGCGACTACGACGCGCTCGACTCCAGCCTCCTGGAGGAGGCGCGCGGGCATCTTCCTTCGCTTCACCTATTGACGCGGACGGCTGCACGCGCCCACCGAAGAACGGCATTTCGAGACGAATGCAAGAATCCCCCGGACTCCGCTGCGCTGCGTCCCGGGGCGTAGCGCGGCGAAGGATCGGGGATTCGATCGTGCGCGAGATCGAGTACCATTGGACCCATGTCCGACGCATCGCCCGACTCGCTCACGATTGCCGGATTCCAGAAACACATCGCGGATCGGTACGAGAAGCACGACCGCGCGCGTGGCACGCCGGGGACGTGGCTGCACTTCTCCGAGGAAATCGGGGAACTCGCCCGCGCGCTCGCTCGCAACGACGACCGGGCCAACTTAGAAGAAGAGTTCGCAGATGTAATTGCATGGCTGTGCACGCTTGCGAACATGAACGACGTGGACCTAGCGTCGGCGATCGCACGGAAGTACCTGGGCGAGGAACGGCCCAAGGGACATAAGTAGAGGTGCCAAATGGGGGACAATCGAATAGCGGCGTGCGAACGCGAAACGGCGTCGATTCTTCCTCCGTCACCCCGTCACTCCCCACCCGGTCACCTCTTCGCAACCCCTTGTCCCATCGCATCCCCAGACGTACATTCGTACCCGATGCGTCGTCTCCTCGCGGGGTTGCTGATCCTCTTCTTGAGTTCTACCGGCTTCGCCCAGGTGAGGGCCGAGGTGGAGAGCATTGGGTTCAACAACCACTATCGCCCGGACTGTTGGACGCCCATGGTCGTCCGCATCACGCCGGAGAAGAGCGGGACGTATCAGCTCCACGTCATCCAGGAAGACATCGACGCCGACCAGCCGACGTTCACCCAGGAGATCACGCTCACCGGCGCCGACGAAGGCGCCACCGCATCCGAGCAGCGCTTCTGGATGTACTTCATCCCCCAGCCGACGCACAAGGGACTGTACGACGTCAGCCGGATGGGCACCGTCGCGGAACTTGACAAGCAAATCCAGGTTTACCTCTGCGACGCGAAGGGCAAGCAGATCAAGAAGCTGCCGATCACGTCGTCGATCATCAACTTAGAGCCGGCAGATTCGAATCCGTTCGCGATCTCGCGCGGGACGAAGCTGGTGCTGACGATCGGCGACGGGACGAGCAAGATCATCCCCGGCGAGTACGACAAGGCGCTGGGCGTGCTCGAGACCGCGCAGTTCGTCGCGCTGCAGTCGAAGGACCTGCCGGAAAGCCCGCGCGGGTACGAGGCGGTCGACGCGATCGTCTGGACGAACACGAACGCGCCGAGCGCGTCGAGCCCGACGGAAGAGCGAAGGCTTCGCGCGATCCAGGAATGGGTTCGGCGCGGCGGGCGGCTCGTGATCTGCCAGCCGCCGGAGCGCGACCGCACGCTGCCGTGGGGCGACATGCTCCCGGTCATCGTGAACGAGATCGGGGAGAAGACGACGCTCGACCCGTTGGTGACGCTGACGACGCCTTCGAAAGACACGGACCCGATGGCGAAGACGATCGCGCGGGTGTGGAACCCGCCGCTCGGGCCGCGCGGGCCGTTCCGCATCGCCCGCGCCGAGGCGAAGCCGGGCACGATCGTCGACACGTGGATCGAGTGGGACGCCGCCGGCAAGGACCGCACGCCGTACATCGCGCGCATGGGCTATGGCCTTGGTTCGGTCACCTGGGTGGCGCAGGACCTCGGTGATCAAGCCATCACCAACCGCGCGACGCTCGGGTGGACGAACGTCTGGAACCGCGTGTTGGGCTGGAACGACTCGAGCTTCATCAAGACGCCCACGTCGCGCGAGGAAGAGTCGCGCGAATGGGAAGGCAACGCCGCCGTCGACCTGTACCCGTCGATGATGAAAGGCGCCGAGCTGGGCGCGAAGAGCCGCGCGTTCGTCGGGCTAGCCATCGTCTTCTTCGTGGTCTACTGGCTCGTCGCCGGGCCTGGGCTTTACCTGTACCTCGTCGCCAAGGCGCGGGCGTACATGAGCTGGTTCGTGTTCGGCGCCAGCGCCATCGCGGCGACGGCGGTGACCGTGCTCGTCGTGCAGCTCGTCGTGCGCGGCGATCCGGAGCTGGCGCACGTCAGCGTCGTCCGCAAGGCCGCGGGCGAGCCGGCGGTGGTCGTCAGCCGCTTCGGCCTCTACATCCCGCGCGACGGCGGGCAGGAAGTGCAGCTCCGCGACACCGACCCCAGCGGCGACAGCTACGTCACGGCATTGGCCGAGCATCCGAAGTACGTGCCGGAGAACAGCGAGTTCCCGGCGTTCATGAACTACACTGTCCCCGTGCACCAGCCCGGCTCGGGCGAGCCGGTGCGCGTCGCGTTCCCCTACCGCAGTACGCTGCGCAAGCTCCAGGCGCGCTGGGTCGGCGTGATGAACGGCGCCGTCGAGGGCAGCGGGAAGATCGTCCGGCCCAGCGAGGGCTACATCCAGGGCACCCTCACGAACGGCACGGGCAGGAAGCTGCGTAACGTCTACATCGCGTTCAACCATCCCAACTATCAGGGATCCAACGACGTGATCATGTATCTTCCGGAATGGGACGCGGGCGTTTCGATCGATCTCGCCCAGGAATATAGAACCGCGTCGGCAAAGACCGTCGCCCCGCGGCGCGACATCAACGAGAGCACCCGCCTCTCTGGCCTGCCCGAACGAAACGAGAAGGTCATCGGCACCCTGGCCAAAGACAACACCGGCTGGCCCGCGTACTGGTACGAAGACCTCCGCCCCAAGGGCGTGGTTTCGCAGCAGGAGTCCTTCGACGACACCGGCCGGCCCGTGAAGAAAGCATTCCCGATGCTCAGCTTCTTCTCGCGCCTGCCGCCCATGAAGAGCGCGCAGAACGAGCAGCGCGTCGAGATCCTCCGCCGCGGGCAGCGCATGCTCGACGTCGGGCACGCCCTGGCGGCCGGCCAGCTCGTCGTGCTCGCCGAGGCGCCCAACAGCCCGATCCCGATCCCCCTCGACGTTGAAGGCGATAAGATCACCGGCAACGGCACGACGTTCTACCAGTTCACGCTCCCCCTCGACCGCACCGGCCCGGCGAAGGAGCAAGAGGACGAGCCGCCCGCGCCAGCGCCCGGCGCCGTGGAGAAGACCTAAAATGAGAACCCGCGAACCCGCATCACTTAGC
>JBAUGM010000800.1:0-6043 GCA_049679725.1 Tepidisphaeraceae bacterium | reverse complement strand
TGGGCGTCTCGCCCATGCGTTTTCGAACGGGAATGCATGGGCGAGACGCCCATGCCACTGAAAACTTCACACGCTCTCAGGATGACGGATGGACGATCTTGGCGCGGTCGAACGGTCACCGATGTTGCGCGCCGCTTACCCCTCTCCCCTGCCCCCCCTGCCCTCTCCGCCGGAGTACCGTGGGAGAGGGAGGATGTTGCTCGTACTTGCGAACGGTGTTGAAACAGGCGGGCGTTCACGTTGTCCTCCGCTTCGCCAGCGCCGCCGCCGACGCCGCGGCGGAGATGAGGATGATCGCGCCCTGGATCGCCCGCTCCCACTCCGACCGCGTCTTGAGGAAGACCAGGGCCGCCCCGATCGTGCCGAGCAGGGCGACGCCGATGAGCGTGCCGATGAGCGTTCCGCGCCCGCCGGTGATGGCGGCGCCACCGACGACGACGGCGGCGATGACCTGAAGTTCCAGGCCGGTGCCGGCGTTGGGGTCGACGTTCGCGAAGCGCACCGCGTTGAGCATCGCGGCGAAGCCCGTCAGCGCGCCGCTCAGCACGAACACCCAGAACACGACCCCTCGCGGCCGGACGCCCGCCAGGCGCGCGGCTTGCTCATCGGACCCAACCGCGTACACGTTGCGACCCGCCGCCACCCACCGCATCGCGCACGCGAACAGCGCGAACACGAGCAGGGCCGCGAGCACGATCGTCCACTGCCCGACTTCCTGCGACGCGCCGAACCACTGGAAGTCCGAAGGAAGTCCCCGCACCGCGTCGCCCTCGCGCCATAGCCGCAGCGATTCGCGCAGGATCACCATCGTCGCCAGCGTCACGACGATCGACGGCAATCCCAGGCCGGCGATCAAACCGCCGTTGATCGCGCCGAGCGCTGCGCCGACGAGGAGCGTGATCGCGATGACCCCGCCGATCGGCATGCCCGAGCGCGCGAGCAGCCCCGCGATGACGCCGCAGAGGGAAAACTGGGCGCCGACGGAGATGTCGATGTGCCGCGCGAGGATGACCAGCGTCATCCCGACGGCGACGACGAGCACCGGCGCCGCGCTGACCCACGTGGCGCGGAACTGCGCGCGGTAGAAGCTCGGCGTCAGGACGGCCAGCAGCAACAGCAGCGCGAGATAGGCGCCCGCGACGGCCAACTCACGCCGGTGGTTCGAGAGGTTCCGCATCATGCCGCGACCCCGCTGCCGGCATCGTCGTTCGCGCCGTGACCGAGTGCCAGCGCGAGGACGTTCTCCTGCGTCGCCTCCGCGCGGTCGAGGACGCCCGCGATGCGCCCGCCGTGCATCACGGCGATGCGATCGGACATGCCTAAGAGTTCCATGAGTTCGGAGGAGATGAGGATGATCGCCAGGCCGCGGGCGGCGAGTTCGCCGATCTGGCGGTGGATCTCCGCCTTGGCGCCGATGTCGACCCCCTGCGTCGGTTCGTCGAGGATGACGACGGACGGCTCGGTCGCCAGCCACTTGCTCAGCGCGACCTTCTGCTGGTTGCCGCCGGAGAGGTTGCCGACGAGCGTGTCGACCGACGGGGTCTTCGTTCCCATCCGTCGCACGAAATCGGCAGACAGGGCTCGCTCGCGGGCGAAGTCGATCATGCCCCCTTTGCAGATCCGGCCGAGCACAGTCAGCGTGGTGTTCGACGCGACGGGCATATCGAGGATCACGCCGTGGCGGCGACGGTCTTCGGGGAGGTACGCGATGCCGAGTTCGACCGCCTTCGTCGGCGAGTCGATCGAGACAGGCTCGCCTTTCAGGAGGATTTGTCCGCGATCCCTCGGCGTGAGGCCGAAGAGCACGCCCGCGAGCTCCGTGCGTCCCGCGCCGGTGAGGCCGCCGAGGCCGAGCACCTCGCCCGCGCGGACGTGCAGGTTGATGCCGTGGATGCCGGCAGCGGCGCAATGGAGATCGCGCGTTTCGAAAACGGTGTCGCCGAGCGTCGCCTCGACCTTCGGAAAGATCGCGGACACCTCGCGGCCGACCATCAATCGGATGAGTCGCGACGGATCCACCTCGGCCATCGGGTAGGTTCCGACATATCCGCCGTCGCGGAAGACGCTGACGCGGTCGGCGATCTTTCCCAGCTCTTCGAGCCGGTGCGAGATGTAGATCATGCCGACACCCTGCGCGCGCAGCTCGCGCAGCACGCGGAAGAGGTTGTCGGCGTCGCGCTCGCCGAGCGAGGCCGTGGGCTCATCGAGGATCAGGCATCGCGCGTCGCTCCCCAGCGCCGCGGCGATCTCGACGAGCTGCTGCTGCGGCATCGTCAGCTCGCGAACCGGCGCGTCGGTGGCGATCTGCGTCGCGCCGATGCGCTCGAGCAGCCGCCTCGCGCTGCGTTCACGTTGCCCCCACGAGATCAGCCGCCACGGCCCGCCGCGCTCCAGGCGCAGGGCGAGGTTCTCGGCGACGGTAAGGTCGGGGAACAGCGCCGGCTGCTGGTAAATCGCGGCGATGCCAAGCGATCGTGCGGTGCGGGGATCGAAGCGGGTGACGGGATGCCCGTCGATCTCGAAGGTGCCGGCGTCGGGGGCGTGGGCGCCGGTGATGACCTTGATGAACGTGGATTTTCCCGCGCCGTTCTCGCCGACGAGTGCGTGGATCTCGCCGGGCGCGAGTTCAAACGAAACCCCGCGCAGCGCCGCCACGCCGCCGAACGATTTGACGATCCCGGAGAGCTTGAGCAGTTCCGTCATTCCGCGCGGTCAAGATACGCCGGGCTGCGGTGACCGCAAGGCGGGATGCTGACGCCGGAACGACCGACGCGGGGCGGGGGCAAACGCATCCTGACCACTCGGGTCTTGCCTTGCGGCGGTTGCGACCGAGCGAACTCGTCAAAGTCAGCGATTGACGCGGTTTTGGATGCGATGAAGTGATCAGGGACAGCGCTACCGCATCGCCGCCACCCACGCCCCGCACACCACCAGCGCCACCACCATCGCCGCGTACAGCTTCCCCATGAACGCGTCGAAACGCGTCGTGTGAGACGGATCCGCGGCCAGGTCATGAAGATACTTCATCCGCTTGGCGATGCTGCCGTGACACCAACTGCGGGCGGCGACGGGGATGTTGTTGATCACCGCGACGCGGTGCAGCGCCGACGCGAAGACGGCGGCGCCGTGGGGGCCGACGTGGTTGCGGGAGGGAGGGGAGGTGGTGGGGTTGTTGGGTGGTGGAGTGGTGGAGTTTGACGTATTCACTCCATCACTCAACCACCCCGCCACTCCACCACTCCCGTGTTCGATCGTCCGCGCCGCGAACACGTCCGCCTGGCGCTCGAACTTGCGACTCAAGAACCCGAACGTCACCAGGAACGCGCTGACGCTGACGGCCGCCACCAGCAGCTCCTGCGGGAGCCAACTCGGGAACGCCAGCCATGCGAAGTGGTTCGCCAGCGTCGTCGACGCGCCGATGCCGGCCAGCGTCAGGATCACGAAGAAGACGACGTACCACCCCATGTGCCGGTGCACGATGTGCCCCACCTCGTGTGCGAACACCGCTTCGATCTGCTCGTCGCGCATGCTCTCCAGCAGCAGGTCCGACAGCAGGATGTAGCGCACGCGCGGCAGCAGCCCCATGACGGCGGCGTTGCCCATGTTGTTCTCGGTCTGCCACAGCAGGATCTCGCGGTAGCGCAGGTTGCTGCGCCGGCAGATCGATTCGAGCCGGTCGCGCAGCGGCGACGCCGGCAGCGGCTGCGTGTGCAGCACGCGGCGGAGAATCTCCGGCGCGAAAACGAGCACCAGCATCGCGGCGGCGAGGGAGACGATGCCGTCGATCAGTTCCGTCGGGGGCCCCGCCAGGTTCGTCTTCCAGAGCACGGCCACCATGGCGTCGCGCACGAACAGGATCAGCGCGACCGGCACGATCGTGAAGAACAACTGCATCCGGACGTTCGACCGGAAGTACTCCCAGAACCGCGGCGGCGCGTGAACGGGCAACCCGTCTTCGAGCAGCGCGAGCAAGCTCTGCTCGCGCAGCGCCCGATCGGCAGGGAACTGCGACCACCACAGCCCCATCCACGCCAGCACCGCCGGCAGCGTTCCCAACGCGGCGCCGGGCAACTGGACCGGCCAATTCGCGACAGGACCGAGCAGCTTGAGGACGACCTCGCCCCAGCCGAGGACGAAGACGCCCACGCCGAACCAGATCGGGATCGCGAGTCGGGCCGCGAAGATTCCCTGGTTGAATCGCTTGAGGCTGCGGTGGAGGTTCAGGCCTGTCACGTGTCGCGCGAGGACCCGGCTCCACACGCCGAGGAACAGGACGATGAGCACGAACACGCCCAGGAAGATCCCGGTGTCCCGCCAAGGCAGGACAGGAGAGGGCGCGGCGGCTCCGGGCCAGGCGGTCCAGATCAGAAACAGAAAGAGGACGAGGAATCGCGACACGGCTCCTCAGTATACGTCCTGTTTTGACACGTGTTTGTAATCACCTTGCGGGGGTTGCGCGTCCGATAAACCGAACCCGCGGCAGAGCCGCTGGGCTCTCGTTGGTATGCCGACCGCCAACGGGGAGCCCAGCGGCTCCGCCGCGGGTTCTTCTCCCTTCGAAACCGCGAACGTCATCCCCTCGCGACGTCCGATAACGCGATCTTCACGTAGAAGCCCGAAACTACCCAAATTACCAAAGTCGCTCCGTCAAACCACCGATAGCAAGGGTGTCACGAATTCGAAGCAAGGAGCGAACGCGATGACCAGCCTGAAAGATCGAGCCAAGCCCACGATGAAGTTGACGGTTGAGAGCAACGGCGCCGAGCGCCGCGAGCACCGCCGTCATGACATGGAATTCCAGGGGATTGCGGTCGATCGCTGGGACGGCACCCGCCGCAGCGCCAAGCAGTTCGGCAAGCTGGTCGACCTGTCGGCGAGCGGCGTGCGCATCCGCACGGAGCAGGTCGACGTGAAGCCGGATAACCAGATCCGCGTCCGCCTGGAGTTGCCCGCCTTCGCAGGGATCTGCCCGTTCATCGACGCCAGCGGCCAGAACCTCGAACCCAAGCGCGAGTGGGTCGGCTGGATGGCGGTCGCGCGGGTGAACAAGGTGGACGGCAAGACGGTTGACGTCGCCGGCCGGCTCGTGGACATGGATGAAATGGATCGCGGCATGCTCGGGTTGTACCTCTCGACCCAGCCCCTGGCCGCGTAAGCAATACAAGCAAACGGTAGGGGCGCTGGGAAGTTTTCCAGGGCATGCCGTAGAGGGCACAGGCAGGCCCCGCCCCTACCCTTTTGAAACACGACTACCGCCGCCCGACCGGACGACTCCTCCTTCACGTCCGTAGGGCGGTGGTTTTTTGTCGTGCGCCCACTCCCTTCGCGCTCCGGTGTCGATGACGATCGCGACTCGCCGCACGTCATCCCGATGGGAGCCAAGGCGACCTGAGGGATCTCGGGGTCGAAGGTATCCTTGGACCCGAGATCCTTCGCCTCGTAAAACTCGCCTCAGGATGACGTCGGGCCGGTCGTTGGCGCCGTGAGCGTCGTCGTCGTCGTCGCGGGCGCCAGCTCGCGAACTCGCTTCTCGATCTCCTCCACCTTCTTCTTCGGCAATCGCTCCGGCTCTTCGATCGGCAGCAGCGCGTTGAACTCCAGCGCTTTCCGGTATTGCGCCGCCGCCTCGGGCTTGAGGTTCAGGAACTCCATCGCCGCGCCGTAGCGGAGGCGGGCTTCGACGTCGGCGGGGTTCAGCGCGAGCGCGCGTTCGTAGTCGGCCCGCACCGCCTGCGCGTCCGGTTCGCGCTGCATCCGCGCGAACTCGGCCCGCAGGAGGTAACCCTTGATCAGCGACGGGTCGGCGGCGATCGCCTGGTCGAGCATCGCGCGCACGTCCGATGGCGCCGCCTGCTCCATGTATAGCGCCCGCGCGGCGCGGAACGCGTAATCGGCGTTGCCCGGCACGCGGTAGAACGCGCTGCGGAACCGCGCCGCCGCCGCGTTGGTTCGGCCGTAGCGCACGTCGGCGTCGGCGGCGAACGCGTCGTTCTGCGCGCTCACTACCGGCGCCACGACGAACAGCAGCGCCGCCGCCCACGCC
>JBAUGM010000799.1:0-7023 GCA_049679725.1 Tepidisphaeraceae bacterium | reverse complement strand
GGCGCCGGCAGTTGGAGCAGCGCGTCCTCGCCCGCCCGCTCCATCCCCAGCGCATCCGCGAGGACGCCGTTGATGACGCACTCACCCGGCTCGACCGGCGCCCAATCGCCCCCGCTCGCCATGATCTGCACGCCGCCGGTGCGGTGATGGCCGGACGTATCCGATGCGCCCCCGCGCACCGAAACGGCGGGCACGACGTCAAATCGCGTCGAGAACTCCGGCTGCGCGGCCAGTCGATCGGCGAGCGACTCATCAAAGAATCGCGGCGCGATCAGGGCGTAATCCACCGGCCCCAGCCGCTGCCACGCCAGCTCGCGCAAGCTCCCGCGAACGCTGTCGCCGACGAGCAGCGCGCCGGTCAACACCGCCGTCGCCACCGCCACGCCCGCCACCACCGCCCCGTTCGCGGCGCGGAAGTAACGGAGGTTGCGCAGTAGGAGTGTGAGCCGAGTCATTCCTGGACCAGTTGGCCATCCGACATGCGCAGCCGGCGGGAGAACCGGCGCGCCAGCGCGTCGCTGTGCGTCACCACGATCAGGATCGCGCGCGCCTCAGCGGTTGTCTCAGCCAGCAGCTCGCCAACCGCCTCCGACGCCCTGGCGTCGAGGTTTCCCGTCGGTTCGTCGGCCAGCACAAGGGATGGCTGATTCATCAGCGCCCGCGCGACGGCCACGCGCTGGCGCTCGCCGCCGGAGAGTTCGGACGGGAGGTGCTCCGCGCGACCGGCCAGGCCGGCGCGCTCGAGCAGGTGCAGTGCGCGCTGAGCATCGTCCGGGCGAACCCGGCCCAGTGCGAGGCGGGGAAGCAGCACGTTCTCCGTCGCCGTGCATTGCGGCAATAAGTGATGGTCCTGGAAGACGAAGCCGATGCGCTCTGCGCGGAAGCGCGCCAGCTCGCCGGGCGGCAGTGAGAACGGCGCCGCGTCGCCGAGCGTCACGGTCCCCTCCGTTGGTGAGTCGAGTGTGCCCAGGATGTTCAGGAGCGTGCTCTTGCCCGAACCGCTGGGGCCGACGATCGCCAGCGACTCCCCCGGAGACAGTTCCAGCGAAACGCCGCGCAGCACCACCAGCGGCTCGCCCGGCGTGGGGTAGCGCTTGTGCAGCCCCAATGCGCGCAGGCGCCCATCCGACGCCGCGAAAGAAGCGTGCGCAGCGGGCGAAGTAGGCGCCGAGTTCGTGGCGGATTGCGTCATGCCGTCTTTCCGCACATCGCGTCGCCGCTTGGCGACTGTTCTGTCGAATCGGCGCGCCCGATGACGTCGCGATAGACGGCGAGCATCTTCCGGGCCATGTGATCGTCGGTAAAGCCGCCGCGGACGGCGTCGCGACCGGCGCGGCCAAGTGCGGCACGGCGCGCAGGGTCGCGCAGCAGTTCCGCCAGCGCACCCGCCAGCGCCGGCAGGTCGCCCGGCGGCGTGGTGATGCCGCCGCCCGTCGATTCGATCAATTCCGGAAACGACCCGTGCGCCGGCTGCACCACCGGCACGCCGCGCGCCATTGCCTCCAGAACGTACATGCCCTTCGCTTCGGCGTAGACGCTCGGCACGCTCAGCACGTCGATCGAATCGAGCAGTTCGAGCTTGGCGCGCCGATCCAGTTCGCCGACGTACCGGATCGCGCCTGGCGGCGCTAACGCTTCGGCGCGGCGCATGACCTCGTCGAACCACGCGCGGTCGCCCGGTCCGAGATACCCCCCGGCGATCAGCCGCGCATCACCCATGCCGGGCATCTTGCGCAGCAGCGCCATCGTGTCGAGCAACTGCCCGAACCCTTTCTCCGGGCAGATGCGGGCGACGTACCCAACGGTCGGCGGCCCGTCCTGAGCGGAGGCGAAGGGCCCGTCCTGAGCGGAGCCGAAGGAACGCTCGTGCAGCGTCGTCGCCGCCGCATCGTGCGCGACGTATTCCGCCGGCACACCGGGGTACACGACCGCGATGCGCTGTCGATCGATGTCCAGGTAGCGCGACATTCGATCCGCGTAGTCCGCGCTGGTCGCGACGAAGGCGCTCACGTCGGCGACGCGCTCGCGGATGATCTCCTGCGATTTCGAGCGGTACGGCTCAATCATCTGCTCGAGAAAGAGGTCTTCACCTGTCAGCTCACAGACAACCGGCGCTCCCAGCTCCCGCCGCAGCAGCCGCGACAGACCGATGAACATGAGGTTCGGCAAACTCACGACCTGCGGCCGCACGTCCGCCTTCAGGAACTTCAGCAGCCGGCGCAGCTCCTTGACCGCCGGCCCTTCCTCGCCGCGCAGAACACTGAGCGTGAGCGGCCCAAGTCGCGCCGGCGGCGTCTGCGCGCCGAATCGCCCGGCCAGCTTCAGCAGCGCGGGCCGATCGAGCAACCAGTCGAGCAGCCGCGGCGTGTGCCGGAACAGGGCCGACGCGTGCTGCAGGTAGACGTTCACGCCGCCGTAGAATATTCCACCGTCGGCGGCGCTTTGCTCTTCCGTGCGGAGCGGCGTGTACATCGGCACGAGCGCAACGCGATGTCGCGCGCGCATCAGCGCCGCGGCGAGTGCGTGGTCGCGCAGGCAGCTCCCGCAATACATGCCGCCGGCGCCGGCGGCGAGAATGGCGATCGACAGGGCCACGGGGTGGATTGTAGCGTCGCGATCGCCTTGCCCGATCAACTCGCTTTGGTTGCCGCCAAAGGCCGCCCCAAGTTCTTGGCGTCCTTGGCGGCGCAATCAGCAGTGCCAGACGCGCGAAGTGGCGGGCGGGATCAGGCGGCGGCCGGGACGGCGGCCGGGACGGGGAGCAGCGGCGCGGGGCGGGATAAAACTGACTTCGGCGAGCTGAATTGAGCCGCGGATGGGGGAGCGGCCAACGGACCACGGCGAAGCGCAACCCGCCCGGATGCGAACCGTGTGCTCGCGCACGCCCGGTACGGAGACGTGCGCGAGCGTGTTGGTTCAGCGCGGGAGCGTGACGATCAGCCCGCATCAGACGATCTTCCTCTCGCCGAACAGCTGTCCGGTGACCGCCTGGCCGGTGGTGAGCGTGACGCCGATGCCGTAGCCACCCGTCGGCGTGGTCTGCGCCCATCCGGCGGGGAGTTGCTGGCGGACCTTGTAGGTGCCGGAAACCAGGCTGGCGAACTTGTAGTTGCCGCTGGCGTCGGTCGTGGTCTTGGGTTCGTTGGCGTCGATGACCTTGTCGAGGTCGAGGTCGAGCCAGACGGTTCGGCCGGAGAGCGAGCCTTCGCCCGCGTCCTTCGTGCCGTCGCCATCGAGATCGTTGAAGACCTTGCCGGCGATGCTCGCGGTGGTGGGGGCGGCGCCGAAGTACTTTCCGGTCACCGCCTGGCCCGTGGCGAGCGTGACGCCGATGCCGTACCCGTTGACCGGCGTGGTCTGCGCCCATCCGGCGGGGAGCTGCTGGCGAACCTTGTAGGTGCCGGCGGAGAGGCCGCTGAACTTGTAGTTGCCGCTGCCGTCGGTCGTGGTCTTGGGTTCGCCGGCGTCGATGACCTTGTCCAAGTCGAGGTCGACCCAGACGGTTCGACCGGAGAGCGAGCCTTCACCCGCGTCCTTCGTGCCGTCGCCGTCGGTGTCGTTGAAGACCTTGCCGGCGATGCTCGCGGTGGCCGCGGGGGTCTGGCGGACGCCGAACAGTTTTCCGCCCACCCCCAGGTTTGGTAACAGCGTGACGCTGATGCCTGACCCGTTGGCGGGTGTCGTCTGCGTCCATCCAGCCGGCACGATCTGCCGGACCTTGTACGTGCCGGCCGCGAGTCCGGTCAGCATGTAGAAGCCCGCCCCGTCCGTCTTCGTGGACTTCTCGTTGGCGTCGAGGACCTTATCGTTGTCCAGGTCGATGTACACCGTGCGACCGGCGAACACGCCTTCGCTGACGCCCTTGACGCCGTTGCCATCGACGTCGTTGAAGACGGTGCCGCTGATGGAGCTGCCAACCGAAACTTCCTTCACGCCGAACTTCTTGCCGGTGACGGTCTGCCCCGGCGAAAGCGTCACGTGGATGCCCGAGCCGTTGCTCGGGGTCGTCTGCGCCAGGCCCGCCTTCAACATCGTGCGGGCGATGTATTGCTTGCCCGTGGGGACGCCGATGAAGCTCCAGTTGCCGTTGGCGTCGGTGAGGTCGCCGGCTTCCTGAGAGTCCCACACCTTGTCGTTGTCGGCGTCGAGGTAGACCTGGACCGACGCAAGGCCGCCGTCACCGACGTCCTGCACGCCGTTCCCGTTCTTGTCGGCGAAGACGCTGCCGAAGATCGAGCCGTCCGTCGCCGCCGCCTTTACCGTCTCGAACTCGCCGACGGCGTCGAGGTAATCGACGGTCACGGTGTCGATCCCGTTGCCGCCCATGAGGCTGTCGGGGGCGCCGTTGTTGGCGAAGACCGTGTCGTTGCC
The DNA here is from genome assembly GCA_049679725.1 of Tepidisphaeraceae bacterium. GTDB lineage: Bacteria > Planctomycetota > Phycisphaerae > Tepidisphaerales > Tepidisphaeraceae > DASYWJ01. The sequence continues at coordinate 2,652 of JBAUGM010000799.1, read as the reverse complement.
GTCGATCGTGTTCAGCTGGAACGCCGGGAACTGCGCGGTCGTACCCGACATGTAGACGACGTCGTCGTGCTGGCTGGTGGTCAGCCACACCCTGCCAACGTCGTTGAGCTCGATCTCCGCGGTCGGTCCACTGCGCGCAAGCTTGGCGCTATTGACCGATCCGCCCGGGGAGAATTTGGTCAGCCAATAGGTGTGCCCGACGGCCGCCCCCCAGTCGAAGATGCTCACGCTGCCGCCGCCGCCGTCGCCGATGCTGATCGGCCCGGTCACGTTATCCAGGTTGCCGGTGCTCTCGGCGATGCGGTACTCGTTGCTCCCGTCGCGATCGTGCAGCGTCAGTAGCTCGCTGCTGTGGTGCTGGTTGATCTCGTACCGATCAACCCCGAAGCCGCCGGCCACGTGCATGCCCGCGCCGGTACTGCCGATGGTGAACGTGTCGTTGTTGCTGCCCCCCGTGATCGTCAGGTGGGTGCCGGCGTCGAAGCTGATCTTGCCCGGAGCCAGGCCGGTGATGCCCGTCGCGCTCAGGAACGCGTGGCGGGCCGAAGCGTCACTTCCGTCGTCCGCAGCGACGCTCATCGTTCCCGTCGGATTCTTGATGACGACGTCGCCGACGACGTTCTGCACGGTGTGGCCGGCCGCACCGATCTTGACCACATCGGCGCCGCCCATGCCGTTGATCGTGAGCGTGTCGCCGGCGCTGACCAGGTCTACATGGATGACGTCGTTGCCCGGTGTGCCGTTGACGGTAATGGCCGCCATCAGCCGGCGGGTTTCGAGGGTCTCGAACAGAGGTTGTGCGTGATTGTGCGTCATGGACGTTTCCTTTCGGAGTTTGCGGGTCAGTTTGGCGTTAAAAAGCTCAACACCATTAAAAACGACCAATACGCTTGATATCGGCCGCTTCCGTTTTGGCGCCGGGCCATCGCTGGGCCGGTGCGCGCAGAATCTCCACATGGCCGCCGGGGGCGTTTCATCGCGCCGGCGGGCGTTGGGGGAGATGATTCAGTTGAACACACGGGAGACGCCCGGGGGCGACGACGGGACCGCATTCGATCGCGTCACGCGCCACCCGGCGCGTTGCCATCAGTTCGATGGCTCGGGCGAGTGAATCGGCATCAAGGAATCGTTCCTTCCTGCCCCCTCGGACCGCTCATCCGCCGGGGCCGCCGGGTGCAACGTCGCACCCGAAGTCAGGCCCGCAGGCGGAGACTGCTGTTGTTGCTTCCGCGCCACGATGTTGAGGTTGTACAAGCCGCCCTTGCGGGTCGTCGTGTTGGCGCGGATCACATCTGCGATGGTCATCTTGCTCAGCGTCGCGAAGAACGCGTCCTCGGCCTTGATCACGAGGTTTCGCAGGACGCATCCCGGCTCGAGCACGCACGCGTTGGGATCATGCACGCAATGCAGCACACCGTTGCGGCCTTCGACTTCTGCGACGACGGTTCCGACGTTGATCGCCGCCGGATCCTTCGCCAGCCGCACGCCCCCGCCCCGCCCGCCGCGCGACGCGACGTAGCCCAGGCGGGAAAGCTGCTGCACGACCTTGAACAGATGATCTCGCGACACGTGGTACTCCGTGGCCATGCGCTCGACCGATGTCTGCTCTCCGACCTGTGCCAGGTAAAGCAGCACACGGAGGGCGTAATCGGTTTGGAGCCTCAGGTTCATGCGAATGAAGGTACCACCGATACCACCAATGACAAGCAAGAAATCGACACCCTCCCTCATTAGGGACGGGACAGTTACCAAACCGGCGCGTCGGTATCTCGTGCGTCACTGTCGTGCACAAAGATAGTCTCAAGCAGACTTTGTGAGCGATGGTGCCGGTTGCGGGCGACTTCGAAGAGGCTCGGCAGAATTTATCCTGCGCGAGCGGGGTGACGCACTACCCGGCGTGGCGGCCGGGCATGGCATGCGGGGCGCTCCCCCAGGAGCGCGAGGAGGCGCAGCCGAACCGGGCATCGGAGGGCTTCGAGGATCGCCTCGGCGTCACGCCGCTGGAGATCGTCACGAATCAAGTGCAGGAACCCCCGCCGGCGCGGAAGCGCTCCGCGTGTGCTCAGACCCTCTGATTGCTCGCGCGCCGCGGCGCGAAGCGAGCAGGGAAAGGCGTGGAGCGAGCGATGAGCGGCGTTGAGCGTGCTACCAGGTATGCGGAGCGTCAGATGTTCACCGGAGGCTATCAGCGGCTGAAGGCGTTCCTTTCGCAGGTGCTAGACTAGCGGACCAGGACGGGCGAACTCGTGCGCGTTCGTGACCGGCGACGCACGGAAGAATGACGGATGTCACCTTCTCCGCCCCTGTCACCTTCTCCGCCCCCCGGTTCATGAAGGGTTATCGGCAACAACCCGAAAAATGCGTTAGGCGTGGGGCCTTTCGGATGATTGCCCGCGTCGCGAAAAAGTGCAGCGAGCTAAGTGAAGTTTCCAGCGAGCGAGGAACTTCATCCAGCGAGCTACGTAGTGTGTCCGGCGAGCGCAGTCCTATGGGTGCCGAGCTACGAGGAACGTCCGGCGAGCCCCGTCCATTGTCCACCGAGCGAGGGGAAATGTCCGGCGACGTACGGGGACTTCGTAGCGACGTACGACGACTTTATAGCGACGCAGCGCGATGAGACGGGGGGTCAGTGAGACGGGGGGAGACGGGGGG
>JBAUGM010000798.1:0-4396 GCA_049679725.1 Tepidisphaeraceae bacterium | reverse complement strand
GCCGTGGGAAGCACGTGACGTGCTCTACCGATGACGGTTCGACGCGAGGACGCGCGGAGCCAGCGCGAGGCGCGCGACCGGCAACAGCAGCAACCCCGCGAGCAGCGCGAGGTGCTTCAACCACGGCATCGTCGGGAACAGCTTCGCCTCGATGCGCGCCACGCCAAGGTAGAGCGTCGCCGTCACCAGCGCCGTCGCGATGAGCCACGCTGTCAGGTAGACGACGGCCGCGCGCTCCGTCATCCAGCCGCGGTCCAGGGCTTCCTTGCCCTTGAGCAGCGCGACGAAGACTTTGGCGACCAGCGCGACGAACATCAACAGTGCGACGATCGCGGGACTGTTGACGAGTACGCTCGACTCGCCGGTCCCCGTCACCAGCGCGGCGAGGCTCGTCACGACAATCGTCGCGACCGTCGCATGCACGGCGATGCCCGTGATGACGTACGCGACGTACTGAACCGGCCGCCCGGCGACGGCGACGTACAGGTTCACGACCGCCATCCGCCACGTCGTCAACCAGAGCGTGATCATGACCATCGCCAGCATGAGCCAGCGGCGGTTGCCGGGGAACGCTTCGGAGAAGTATCGCCACGCGACGGCGACCGGCGACGTGTCGCACCAGACCATCAGCCACACCGGCGTCAACACGAGCACGACCACCCACGCGAGCGCTGAAGACAGCGCCGCGGCCTGCACCTTCGCGAAGACCATATCGCCGCAGGAGATGGGCCGCGTCGCGAGGAACGGGGAGAGCGATGAGTCCGCCGCCGTCACGATCGAGATGGCTGCCACGCTTCCCGCGAGCGACGCCAGCACAAACGGTGTCGCCAGGATCGTGACCAGCGTGATGACGGTCGAGTCCGCGCTCACCCGTCCGATGACCGTCGCGATGAACATGACGAAGAGCATGACCAGCAGCGTCCCCGCCGGCAGGAGCAGGGCGCCGCGCTGTGACTCGAGCCAGAACTGCGCATGCGCGGGCGAGCGGAACGGCTTCGTGCGCGAGGGGATCGCGTTGCAGAATCGCTCGACGATGAACCGAAACCCCGCGCCATGCCCGCCCGCATGGCGCTGGCGCTTCACGGAATACAGCGCGACCGCGTACGCGATCACGAGCAGCGCAGCCATCGTCGCGTTGAGCGACCCGCTCGCGGCCCACGCGCCGTGGCCGCCCGGCGCGACGGCAGGCAGCAGGGCGATCGTGATCAGCGTCGTGCCGAGCAGGCAGAGCGCGACCATCCGCGCGATGCGGAACGCCGCGAGCGACCAGAGCGCTGCCTGGTACCACGCCATCGCCGTCGCGAGAACCAGCGCGGGCCACATCGCGGGCAGCACCCGGCCGAGCGGGCGCAGGACAAGTCCGCACCACGCGAGGTAGACGCCGACGGTGACGAGAACGCCGCACGCCATCGGCACGGCGACGAGCAGCCGCGTCGAGACGGGATAGGTGAACAGCCGGTTCGGGAACCCCGTCTGCCCGCTGCGGCGGTCGAGGTGCGTGTGGTTGAAGACGCCGAAGACGAAAAGCATCGACAGGACCATGCCGAAGGTGAGTAGATCGGCGAAGCCGTCAACGCCGCCAGCGGGAGGTGAACCGCGCCACAGCGCGAACACGCACGCGATGGCGACAGCCGAACCGACGCTGATAAGTGTCAGCTTCGCCTTGGCGAAGACTTCCCACCCGAGGTTGATCGCGGCGCGTGTCATGTGCGCAACGTCATGCCTCCGCGTGCGCGGCGGGTGCGGCCGCGCCGGTTCGGGCAAAAAAGATCTCGTCGAGCGATGCCGACCCGCTCTGGACGATCCGCCCGCCGATGGGCGTGGCCGCCCACTCGACTTGCTCGGCCGGCACGTTGAACAGCGCCGTCCACTCCTGTCCGCTGCCGCTCCATCCGGCGCCGCCCGCCAGCGCGGGTGGCGACGCCAGCGGCTGATCGAAGCGCAGCGTCACGCGGCGGTAACTCTGCTTGACCTCCGCCAGGTCCCCGCTGAACACGATGCGCCCCGCCTTGAGCATCGCGACACGATCGGAGACGCGCTCGACTTCGGAGAGCAGGTGCGACGAGAAGAGGACGGTTCGCCCCTCGTCCGCGATCGTGCGGATGATGGCGGTGAGAATATCTCGGCGGACGACGGGATCGAGCCCGGACGACGGCTCGTCGAGCACGAGCAGCGCCGGCCGATACGCGAGCGCCGCGATCAGCCCCACGCGCGCCCGCTGACCCTTCGACAACGCCCGCACGCGCAGGTTCGGGTCCAGCGCGAACTGCTCGCGCAACGAGTCGGCGTACTTCTCGTCCCAGGACGGGTAAAACGCCTGCACGTACCGCAGCAGCTCGCGCACGCGCATCCAGCCGGGCAGGTCGGGCTCTTCGGACAGATAACCGATCTGCGCGAGCACGTGCACGGGTTGCTCGGCCGGGTCGAGTCCGAACACGCGCACCGTGCCGGACTCGGCGCGGAGCAGGCCGAGGACGTGCTTGATCATCGTCGTCTTGCCCGCGCCGTTCTCGCCGACGAGGCCGAGCACGCATCCGGTGGGGATCGAGAGGCTCACGCGGTCGAGCGCGAGCTTGGCGCCGAAGCGGCGCGAAATGCCCTTGATCTCCACGACGGATCGGTCCGCGTCGTCGTCGTCCTGGAACGTGTCATCATTGATGGCGACCATCATTCGCCTCTCTTCCGTGGCTTGGGCGTCTCGCCCGAGCAGGGAGCCACAGAGGACACAGAGGACAGAGAAGAAGCGCCCATGAATCTCATCTCATCTCGTTCTCTGTGCCCTCCGTGTCCTCTGTGATCTCTGTGTCGCATCTTGTTGAGATCGGACACATCCCGCTTGAACAGTTGTTCAATCAACGCTCGGGCGGGACGCCCAAGCCACTCAAATAGCCACGTCATTGCGGCTGCGGCATCGCGCGGTCGCGCTGGTGCACGAGATCGATCACCTCGTCCAGCGACACGTCCATCTGCCGCGCCTCGGCGAGCAAGGCGTCCACGCGGCGCCCGAGGATCTTCAACCGCTCGCGCCGCGCCAGCGGCGACGCGCCACTCGACACGTACGTCCCCGTCGTCCGCCGTTTCTCCACGACGCCGGCGAGTTCCAACTCGCGATACGCGCGGGCGACGGTGTTCGGGTTGATCAGCAACTGTTCCGCCAGCGTCCGAATCGCCGGCAACTCCTCGCCCGCCGCCAGGCGACCGGATGAAATGAGGTATTTTACCTGGTTCACGATCTGCAGGTAAATCGGCACGCCGTCGGCGGGGGATACGTGAAGCTGCATATTGTATTAGGACATTAGTACAATGGAACTCGTCGCCAGTCAATCAGGAAATCGGAAAGGGCAAGCGGGGAGTGGGCAGGGGGGGCAGGGGAGAGGAGCGAGCGGCGTAGGGAGTCGGAACGACGTCCGCTTGCCGACCGGGGGATTGAAACGGGGGGGATTGAAACGGGGAGGATTGAAACGGGGACGCATCTCGTTTCCGTCATTGCCCCACTCCCCCGGAGCACCGTGGGAGAGGGAGAGGCGGCCTCACCGTTTTACCCCGCGATAGCAGACGCACACGCCGAAGGTCATCGGGTGCTGCTCGACCTCGGCGAATCCCGCATCGCGCATCATACCCATCATCTGCTCGCGGCCGATGAACGTGTTCACGCTCTCGGGCAGATACCTGTACGCGCCGGTCTTGTCGCCGCTGATGAGCGTCGCGGTGCGCGGGAGGATCTGGCGGAAGTAGAAGTTGTACATCCCGCGCAAGACCGGGTTCGTCGGCAGCGAGAACTCGAGGATGATCAGGCGACCGCCCGGCCGCAGCACGCGCCGGAACTCGCGGATGGCGGCGGCAGGGTCCTGCACGTTGCGGATGCCGAAGGCGATGGAGACGACGTCGGCGGATTGGTCGGACAACGGAAGGGCTTGGGCGTCGCCGTTAATCCAGCAGTTCAACGCTGAAACATGGTCATTGACGTGGGGATAGATCGGAGCGTCGGTTCCGGCGTGCGTTAGGTAGCCGCCTGACTTTTTCTGAGCAACACCGAGCATCGGAAGGGTAAAGTCAACGCCGACAACCGGTCGAACAGACTGCGTTCGGCGCGAATTGAGATGCCATAGCGCATCGGCAAACGCGATCGCCAGGTCGCCCGTTCCACATGCAACATCCACGACGCGATCAGCGGGCGAAAGCCTTGCCAGCTTCACCGCCTTTCGCCGCCACCGCTGGTCCATCCACAGGCTGTGCAGCCGGTTGTTGATGTCGTAGCTCGGCGCGATGGCGGCGAACATCTTCTGCACGCGCTGGCGCTTGTCGCGCACGTGGTGCGGGTCGCGGAGCAGCGCGTCGTTCCAGGCGAGGGAGTCGGGTTGCGGGGACGGCATGGGGATTGAGGATTATAGGGGGC
>JBAUGM010000797.1:0-3602 GCA_049679725.1 Tepidisphaeraceae bacterium | reverse complement strand
ACGCCCCGGGGCGTAGCGCGCAGCGCGGAGCCCGGGGATTCTTCTTGCCTGTCTTCACGAGAACGGCGCAACAAAAACCCCGTAGGCGTGGGTGAGACCTACGGGGTAAGGAGGGAAGAAAATCGCTACATCTAGTACGTTGTGGTCTCGCTAAGGGTTCCTTGATCGCCAGCTATCGATTGCACCAATCGTTCATGCCGCCGCCAGCACCGCCTGGACGCGTTTGCTGATCTCTTTCCAATCCGCGTCGGGACTCTTGTTCACGGTGATGAAGTCGCCGAGAAACAAGAGGCTGCTCACGCCGGGGATGTCGAAGAGCTTGGTGGCCAAGGAGTTACCCTTAGCGGCCCCGGCGTTGAAAAAGCTTGTCGGCTGATCGGAAACGGCACGATCCAGGATGAACTTCGCGGCGTTGGGATTCGGCGTGGGCTGAACCTCACTCACCACAAACGGCATACCCGCCTCCGCAGACGGCTCTCCCGGAACGTTCGCGGAGTATAGCAACCCGTTTTTTTGCTGCCAGAGAGCGGTTCGGAAAATTTGCAAAAAATTTTGCCCATCTTCGCGCCAGGATATCCTCATCTTCGTCAACAATCGCTTTCTCGCCGTTTCCTTGACATCGATCGCTTCGTCGATAAACTGCCCGATTCTTCGCCGCGGGCGCGTCACGCCTCTTCGGTGGAACCCTTTGTCAATAGCAGCTTTGTGAGGAAGTGTGACATGAGCACGTACATGCCCAAGCCGGGCGAAGTAGAGGCCGACTGGCACGTCGTCGATGCCAGCGACCAGGTTCTCGGCCGACTTGCCGCCCGGGTCGCGCTGATCCTCCAGGGCAAGCATAAGCCGACCTACACCCCCCACGTCGACACGGGCGACTTCGTCATCGTGCTCAACGCGGACAAGGTCAAGGTCACCGGGAACAAGGCCGAGGTCATCGAGTACGACACGTACTCGCGCTATCCCGGCGGGCGCAATCTCTACTCCTACAAGCGCATGAAGGAGCTCCACTCGGAGAAGGTCGTCGAGCTCGCCGTCCGCCGCATGCTCCCCAAGAGCAAAATGGGCCGGAACATCCTCGGCAAGCTCAAGATCTACAAGGGCGCCGAGCACCCGCACAGCGCCCAGCAACCCAAGGAACTGAAGTTCGCGCGATAACGTCGACCATTTAGCGGCGGTGCGCAGCACCGCGGGTTCGACGTGCTCAAAATCGCAGACAAGCGTCCGAGGCTCGTGGCCGGTGGCCTGCAGCTTCAACTTTTTCAATGATCCTCTGACGCCCAAGACATCCAGGCACGCACCACCGACCACGGACGACAGGAACGAATCGCGATGTCAGAAGAAACGCAACAGGAAACGGAATCGACCGCGACGGCGACCGCCCCCGCCCCCGAGTCCACCGAGCCCAAGGTCAAGCCGACCTACATCTGGGGCGTCGGCCGCCGCAAGAGCGCGGTCGCCCGCGTGCGCATCGCCCTGGGCACCGGCAAGATCGAGATCAACGGCCGAACCCTCAACGAATACTTCACGTCCGAGCGTGATCGCAAGGTCATCTTCGGCCCGCTGGAAGTGTCGAACACCGGCGGGAAGATGGACGTGCTCGTCAACACCGACGGCGGTGGCCCCAGCGGGCAGACCGGCGCCATCCTGATGGGCCTCGGCCGCGCGCTGGTGAAGTACGACGCGACCTTCGAAGCCCCCCTCCGCCAGGCCGGCTTCCTCACCCGCGACAGCCGCATGAAGGAACGCAAGAAGTACGGACAACGCGGCGCGCGCCGTCGCTTCCAGTTCTCGAAACGGTAAACGCGCGACACCCCGAATCGATTCACGAAAGCCCCGCGGTTTCCGCGGGGCTTTTCGTTGCGCGCGTCGGATGTCCAATCTGGTCGTGCCATAGAATCGACGTAACGTCATCCCGAGGGAGCCTAAGCGACCGAGGGATCTCGGGTGCGCAAATCGCTCTCGAGCCCGAGATCCCTCGGTCGTAAAACTCCCTTCGGGATGACGTGCTCACCGGTTCAGCTCAGGGAAGGGAATCACACCGCCACCGCGGTCCGGCGCTTCCCCAGCGCATCGCGGTTGATCGTCACGCCGATCCCCGTCCCGCGCTGCGGCAGCGCATTCATGAGCCCGAGCAGTTCATGGGGGTCGCGCGACAGCGCCGCCTCGTAGCAAGCGCATCGGCTCGCCAGTCTCGCCGGCAGTTGCCCGTGACGGCGGAGCGGGTGCAGTTCCTCGATCGGCCACCCGCCCCGTAGGACGCTGACCGCATCCGCGCCGAGCGGGCGCAAGTGCGCGGCCGGGCGACGTCCGGGCGAGATCACGAACACGCCCGTGCACGGCGCGTGCGAGAGTTCCGTCCCACAATGTTCGCGCGCGAGGTCGACCCACGTGTCGGTCGGTGCCGTCGTCTTCATCGGCGCCGTCGTCGTCATCGCGCCCGCCAACCGCATGCGCGGTGACAGCGGCCGCTCGATCACGCCCGGCAGGTGCAGCATCTCGACGTGCCCGCCCCACTCGCGCAGCGCGGTCCATCGCTGCCCAACGACCCGGCACCCGGCGCGCACCAGCGTGCTCAGTTCCGGCCCAAGATCGAACGGCGACAGCAGCAACAGCCCAAACCCGTTCCGCACGAGCGACACCGCCGGCAGCAGGTACAAACCCCGCGCCCGCAGCAGCTGCGCCATCGGCCAGAGCACCGCCATCTCCGCGCGGCGCACGGGATCGACCCGCGGGTTCGGCAGCAGCCACGCGCGCCACTGGCTCTTGAGCAGGTTGATCTCGACGATCCCCCAGCGGTCGTCGATCAGCCAGAAGCGCTCGCCGTCCTCGTACAGTTCGGTCGCGGCGCTGGCCGACGTCACGCGCTTTGCGCGCGGCGACAGGCGCCGCATCACGTCCGCTTCCTCGTACGGCCGAATGATCGCCGTCGTCGCCTGCGCACGTCCGGCAAACGCGCCACCGTCGCGCACGCGGAACGGCCCGAGCACGCGCGCGATCTCCGCGTCGAGCGTGCCCACATCGCACGCGATCTCGATCGGCAGGTCGTACAGCGAATAACGCGCGGGTGGGCGTGGCGTGAGCACGGAAGCATCTCCCAAGGTGCGAGCGGACCGCGAGCGGTCTTGGGGGATATCGGGTGTTTGGGGAAGATTACTGGAGGGGTCGGCGCGCGTTGGGGCGCAGGAATACGGGCCGCATTTGCGGCGAGGTGGCTAGATCCGCGCGTAATGTACTCATCCCCGTCCCTACGCCACGCGTTGCGCGGATGGTGCTATCTCGTAAGGAGTTACCTCCCCACCGCGTGGCCAGCCATCCGTCGCAATCACTTTGTGAAAATCGGAATCAAGTCGGCAACCCGGCGCGAACTCATTCCAGGGCGAAGAAACAAGCTGCGTCCCCGTTTCTGACCCCCGTTTCTGACCCCCGTTTCTGACCCCCAGCCGTATGAGATCTGCCGCAGTGGTGACGTCGGGCCCTAGTGCTCCGTCGCCGTTAGAGTTTCGGGTAGAGCCTGCGGAGCTTCACCCGCGCGTCGGCGGTGGTGAACTGCCAGTCGATCCGGGCGGTCGCGTTGTTGCGTGTTCGCTCCCACGCGTCGGTCT
>JBAUGM010000796.1:0-15884 GCA_049679725.1 Tepidisphaeraceae bacterium | reverse complement strand
ACAGTTTTATCGCCACCTCGCCGTCGCTCGTCTACCAGGTGATGCAGGGCCAGGCCGCCATCCTCAAGCGCGGGCAGCGCGCCGAAGAGTTCGAGACGACCGACCCCCTGGCGGACCTGGAACGGCTGCTCCCCAAACGCCGCTACCACCACGACAAGCACCTCCCCGCCTTCACCGGCGGCTTGGTCGGCTACGCCGGGTACGACACGATCCGCTATTACGAGTCGGAAAAACTCCCCGCCGCACCGAAGGACGATCGACGATTGCCGGACCTCTCGTTCGGCCTGTACGGCGAGCTGGTCATCTTCGACCACGTCGACAAGACGATCAAGGTCGTGGCGAATGCGGACCTCAAGGGTTCAGGGTTCGGGGTTCAGGGTTCAGGGAACACGGGAGAGAAAACCGGGACAGGGACGGTTTTTCCTCCCGTGAATCCCGACGGAGAGAAAACCGGGACGGGGACGGTTTTTCCTCCTGTGAATCCTGACGAGGCTTACCGCGACGCGTGCTCGCGCATCGATCAGATCGTGACGCGCCTGCAGCAACCGCCGCAGTCGACGCTCGGAGAAATCGACCCGCGCGGGCCGCTGACGCTGCCGTTCGGCAGCAACATGACGCGCGAGCAGTTCGAGGACGCAGTGCGCAAGGGGCAGGAGTACATCAAGGCCGGCGACATCTTCCAGTTCGTCCCGAGCCAGCGGCTGCGCGTGCAGAGCACCGCCGACCCGTTCGACGTCTACCGGGCGCTGCGCATCATCAACCCGTCGCCGTTCATGTTCTACCTGAAGTCCCCGGCGTGCACGCTGATCGGCAGCTCACCGGAAATCCTCTGCCGCGTCGTCGGACGGACCGTCACGAGTCGCCCCTTGGCCGGCACGCGCAAGCGCGGCGCAACGCCCGAGGAGGACAAGGCGCTGGAGGTGGAGTTGCTCGCCGACCCGAAGGAGCGCGCCGAGCACATCATGCTCGTCGACCTGCACCGCAACGACGTCGGCCGCGTGAGCAAGGTGGGCAGCGTGAAGATCAGCGACGTGATGACCGTCGAGCGCTACAGCCACGTCATGCACATCACGAGCCACGTGACCGGCGAGCTGGCGGACGACATGACCGCGATGGACGCGCTGCGCGTCTCTCTGCCGGTCGGCACCGTCAGCGGCGCCCCCAAGGTCCGCGCCATGCAGATCATCGACGAGCTGGAGCCCACCCGCCGCGGCCCCTACGGCGGGGCGGTCGGCTACGTCGACTTCTCCGGCAACATGGACACCTGCATCGCCCTCCGCACGATCGTCTGGAAAAACGGCGTCTTCGACGTCCAGGCCGGCGCGGGCGTCGTCGCCGACTCGGTCCCGCAGAGCGAGTACGAGGAAACGATGAACAAGGCGAAGGCGATGCTCAAGGCGGTGGAGATCGCGGAGAAGGGGTTTTGAGCTACAACGTTCTAAACATCGCGGAATACGGCGGACTACGCAATGCAACGGGAGTCGATGTGGGACGGCTATTCGATACAATTCGCACGCTGGTTGCCAAGCGCCGCTACATCGTCGGCCAGCACGCGACGGAGCAGCTTGATGAGCGCGGGGTGTTGGAGTGGCAGGTGGTTGATGGGATCGACGACGGCGCGCTGATCGTCGAGCGCCCCGACGCCGTGCCGAAGCCGTCGAAGTGCGCCAGACACTGGCGGACGGCACGGAAGTGAAAGCCGTCTGGTCGTATGTGATTTCCGCTGACACTGCGAAGCTGGTCACGGTACACTTCTTCGACGAGTGAGCTTTATGAACCTACCAGGCAAGAGAGTCAGGCGAACGCGACTCGTCCGAACGGACCGGTTCGTGGTGGCCGTCGAAGTCGAAGCGATCATCCCGGACGCCGACCCGAGTGAGCCGTGTTTCGAGCCGCAGGTGGTCGAGTTGCTCCACCAAGTCGAGTCGCGCGCGAAAAGCGGTGACGTCGATTGGCTCAAGCAGCATGGGAAGGTCTACGCGGCGGTGGAAGCGGCTTGACACATCTGGCCACTTCCATGGCCTGCCCAGCGGGCCGAATGAGAGTAGTCAAATCGCTCGGGCGGACACCTCTCGGCTATGTCGATTTCTCCGGCAACCAAGGCGATGCTCAAGGCGGTGGAGATCGCGGAGAAGGGGTTTTAGCGCGCCTGCAAAGCGGCCAGATCATCGCGTCGCCGGTCCTTCAAGCGACATCGACGTTCCGCACTCAGGGCAACGGTCACGACTCTCGCGCAAGTCATATCCGCAGCTCAGGCAGAATCCCTTCCTGGACCTCGCTCGCCGCTGCGCCAACCGCACACCCGCGACGAAGGGCGCGATAGCGAAGAGCGCTGTGAGAAGCCAGTACGGGACCCGCCAGAAGATGAACGTGTCCCGCATGCGCGCAGTCGACTGCGGTGCGAACACGAGAGTTCGGTCTGAGTGGGAGCGGCCAAGATGCCGTGGAACAAGATTCCACGACCGAGCGCCGTATCCGGCCGGCGCGAATATGTCTTTCACGTCGGTCGTGCTCCATCGAAGCGGATGGTTCTCATACGCCTGCCCCCGCCCCGTGTGCCGTCGATAGGTCCAGATGCCCGTGATTTCCCCCCTCGCAGAATAGAGCGTCAGGTCGCAGAAGCGAAAGCCGTTCTCGATCGGGAACACGCGTCCCCAGCTCAAGTCATCCTGAACGAACGCGCTCCGGACCCACATTGCGCTGGCCGCAATCAACGCGATCAGTGACAGAAAGCGAAGGGTCCGCAGAGCCATCCGGGAAGTTCGGCGGAATCTCGCACAGCGCATAATCTAGAATTGTGGCCCTGCACGTCCTGGCGACAAGAGAATTCCACCTGCGGATCACTGCGGTTCCCCCACCGTTTTCGTGAGCGGCATCGAGGTCGGAAGAGGGTCAAGGTCAACCTGACTCCCTTTTCAAACGTCGGAAGAGGGTCAAACGTCGGAAGAGGGTCAGGTACACTTCTAATCCCGCGGCACTGCTCCGCTTCCGCTAGATTCCTGCGCCCACGCCTCGGAATAAGTGAACCTGACCCCCTTTCAGACTCTCGGAATAAGTGAACCTGACCCCCTTTTCAGACTGACCCCCTTTTCAGACTGACTCCCTTTTCAGCCCCAGCCGCCGGCGGGAGCCCGCGGCGACGATCATTCTAGATTTTAAGCTCATCCGGGCATTCCGGGAGAGGCACGAATCTTGACGCGGCGTCGTGGATTTGTCGCATTGGAGCCACCGGCACGACAGCGATCGCGCGAGTTCGTCCGCGTACCACCGCTGCCGGAGGCGCAAAGCGATAAAGCCATCTCGCGCATTCCCGGGCATGCCGGATGAACCAGATTTCGATCTTCGTCTCCCCCGCGCGCGGCGCTCACCTGATCTGAATGATCGCGGCCAAGCATGCATTCCGTGCCGCCCTGTTGGGGCCGCCGGGGATCATTCCATGTCGCGCCTGCTCGCTCTCGTTGTCGCCGCTGTTTTGGTGGCCTGTCCGTTCGTCGCCGCGCAAACCACCACGAAGCCCGCGACGACGCAGGCCGGCTCTGCCGAGGCGCCGTCCAACCGGTCGCGCGTGCTCATCATCAGCGTCGACGGCCTGCGGCCGGACCTGGCGCTGCGGTGCAAGATGCCCAACCTCCGTTCGCTCGTCGAGTCCGGCAGCTACAGCTTCTGGGCGCGCACCGTGCCGCACGCGATCACGCTGCCCTCGCACGTGAGCATGCTCACCGGCGTCGTGCCGCGCAAGCACAAGGTCGAATGGAACGACGACCTCCCGCTCTCCAAGCCGGTCTACCCCGCGTTCCCGACGCTCTTCGGCGTGGCGAAGAAGGCGGGCTACACCACGGCGCTGGCGGCGGGAAAGATGAAGTTCGGCGCACTGTGCGCGCCCGAGACGGTCGACTGGCAGTTCCTCCCCACGCAGTACGAGTGCGAGGACGATGAAGTCGCCCTTGCCGCGACGCAGATGATCCGCAGCCATCAGCCGCAGGTGATGGCGATCCACCTGCCGACGGTCGACAGCGTGGGCCATGCCAAGGGCTGGGGGACGCGCGAGCAGGTCGTCGCGATCGAGCAGGCGGACGCGCACGTCGGGGCGATCCTCACCGCGCTGTCAGACGTGAGCCTGCGCGAGTCGACGTTCATCATCCTCACCGCCGACCACGGCGGGGCGGGATTGACGCACCTGGCCGACGATTTCCGCGCCCGGTACATCCCGTGGATCATCACCGGGCCGGGCATTCGCAAGGGGGTCGACCTGACGGTCTACGACAAGCTCGTGATCAACACCGAGGACACGTTCGCCACCGCGTGCAAGCTCTTGAACCTCCCGCTCGACCCGCGGCTCGACGGCAAGCCCGTGGTGCCCATCCCCGAATCGCCGGGCGAGTTGCTGCGGGCGGAGGGAACGCCATTGACGCCATAAGTCGACGCAGCGTCATCCCGATGGGAGCCTTGGCGACCTGAGGGATCTCGGGTTCGAGCATTGCGCTCGCGCCCGAGATCCTTCGGCTCGCAAGACTCGCCTCAGGATGACGTAACTCCCCAAGTACCGGACGTGTGTGAGAGAGACTTGCACCGCCGCCGCGTCTCTGTCACAACCGGCGCGGGCATGCCTGACGCGCCGCACGATTCTTCCGAGGCTCGCGCCGCCCGACTGCGCGAAGTCGCCCTCCTCTTCCTCCGCCTCGGCTTCACCGCGTTCGGTGGGCCGGCGGCGCACGTGGCGATGATGGAGGACGAAGTCGTCACGCGCCGCCGGTGGCTCGACCGCCAGCACTTCCTCGATCTCGTCGCCGCCGTCAACTTCGTGCCCGGGCCGAACTCGACGGAGCTGGCGATTCACCTCGGGTTGATCCGCGCGGGGCGGGCGGGGCTCGTCGTCGCGGGGGTGTGTTTCATCGTCCCGGCGGTGATCATCATCCTGCCGCTGGCGTGGGGTTACTGCGCGTACGGGACGGGACCGCAGGCGCTACCGCGCGTCGCGGGGATGATGTCGGCGATCGGCGCGTGCGTCATCGGGATTATCGCGGCGGCGCTGTGGCGCTTCGCGCGGACGGGAATCCGCGACGTTTTCACCGCCGTCGTGGCGATCGCCGTCGCATCGACGATCCTCCTGCCCGCGCGATTTGCGGTGTATCAACCGGAACTGATCGCGCTCGCATTCGCCGCCGTCGCCGGCGCGATCTGGTACGGCCGGCCGCGACCGCCCTCGGCACGAGCGCCCGCCGCGGCGCTGATGTACTTGCCCGGACCGTGGTGGGATGCGGACCTCGCGCGGCTGGGACTCTTCTTCCTGAAAGTCGGCGCGACGCTCTTCGGCAGCGGCTACGTGCTCGTCAGCTACCTCAAGAGCGGGCTGGTCGACCAGTTCCACTGGCTGAGCGAGCCGCAACTCCTCGACGCGATCGCGATCGGCCAGATCACGCCCGGCCCCCTGCTGACGACGGCGACGTTCGCCGGCTACGTCATCGCCCACACGACCTTCGGCGGCGGGGTTGCCGGAGGCATCGCCGGCGCTGTCGTCGCGACGGTCGCGATCTTCCTCCCATCGTTCCTCTTCATCCTCGTGCTCGGCCCCGTGCTGCAGCGCCTGCGACAGAATCGCTATGCGCGCGGCGCGCTCGACGGCATGAACGCCGCCGTCGTGGCGCTGATCTTCGTCGTGACCCTGCGCCTCGCGGGTGCATCATTCCTTCCGGGCGGCAGCGCGCACGTCGGCAACATACTCATCGCCCTGGCGTCGCTGGTTCTGTTGATCGCATTCAACCTGAACAGCACGTGGCTGATCCTCGGTGCGGGGATCGCAGGCTGGCTCCTTTGGTAATGTGGACCACGGGCGTCACGCGAGCGAACAATCCTTTGCCACTTCCGGCCGAAACTTGCTACGATCCGCCGCCCCGCTCACGTTCACATGCAGGGCTGTGTTTTCTGGAGGGCTGAGAATGAGTCAGTTTTTCCCGCGGCGCACCGCCGCGGTCTGGACGGGCGCGGCTGCGCTTTTCGTCGTGTTCCCCGCGTCTGCCGTCAACGCGCAGCTGCGCGTGGCGACGTGGAACATCTCCAATTACACCGAGGACTCGACCGATCGCTCGGCCGCCCTGAAAACCGCGGTGTACGGCGCGTTCAGCGGCCGCAGCATGTCGCCGGACGTGTTCATGACGCAGGAGTTCACGAGCCAGGGCGCCGTGAACAACTTTCTCGACGTCCTCAACACCGCCGCCAACAGCCCCGGGGACTGGGCGGCGGCGCCGTTCGTCAACGGCGCGGACACGGATAGCGCGTTCTTCTATCGCACGAGCAAGGTGACGTTCGCGGGGCAGACGACCGTGATCGCCGGTGTCGGCGGCTCGTCGACCCAGCCGCCGCGCAACGTGCAGCGGTACGACGTTTCGCTCAACGGTTATGCCGCGCCCGGCGCAGCGCCGAACCTGGCGCTGTACAGTGTCCACATGAAGGCCGCGGATACGGCCACCGATCGAGCGCGGCGGCAGACGGAGGCTAACGCCATCCGCGCGAACGCCGCGCTGCTTCCGGCGGGCACGCAGTTCCTCGTGGGCGGGGACTTCAACACCCCCGACTCCGCCGACCCGGGCTACGCGCGCCTCGTCGAGTCGACCGCCAACAATGCGGGCAGGTTCGCCGACCCGATCAACACGCCGGGCGATTGGGCCGCCGACAGCGCGTTTCGTTTCGTCCACACGCAGGATCCCTCGGGCAGCGGCGGGATGGACGACCGCTACGACATGATGCTCCTCGGCACGGGGCTGAAGGACGGCAAGGGTTTCGAGTACATCGGAAACGCGAACGTCGCGTACAGCACGTCGACGTGGAACGATCCGAACCACTCCTACCGCGCGTGGGGAAACGACGGCGGCAGCTTCAACAGCACGATCCGCACGACGAACAACGCGATGGTCGGCCAATCGATCGCCGAGGCGCTGAAGACCGCATCGACCAGCAACGGCGGACATCTGCCGATCTTCCTCGACCTGCGCACGCCGGCGGAGCTCGCCCGGGGCATCGCGACGATCAATTTCGGCGACGTCGATCTGGGCGACCTGGAGAGCCGCGCGTTCAATATTTTCAATGGCGTCGATGCAAGCATCTGGGGCGCGGGTGGCGTCGAGACCCTCGCCTACACGATGTCGGCCGGCGGCGCGTTCGCCGTCCCCGGCGGCACGTTCACCGACGTTGCGGGCGGCGGCGTGAACGGGCATCTCGTTTCCCTCGACACGTCCACCCTGGGACTCAAGACCGGCGCGATCAACCTGTTCGTGGGCGAGGAATCGGTCGGCTCGATCTCGCTGCAGGCGAACGTGGTCCCGGAGCCCGGCGCGCTCGCCCTGCTGGCGGTCGCGACCTTCGCCGTCACGGGCCGCCGCCGCGATAGGCTTTCCTGAACCTCGGAAAGTGCCCGAACGTCATCCCGATGGGAGCCAAAGCGACCTGAGGGATCTCGGGGTCGCGGGCGTCCTGCGAGCCCGAGATCCTTCGGCTCGCAAGACTCGCCGCGAGGTTGTGAATCTTCAGTGGTATGGGCGTCTCGCCCATGCGCTTTCGAAGAGGAATGCATGGGCGAGACGCCTCATGCCAGCTCCTACGATGATGCCATTCACCGCACCCGCATTTTTCGGCCCGCATCGGCCCGCTTATGCCGTCTGGCGCGTCTATTCCGGCGGACTCGCGCCACTCCCCTGTCCGGGTCGCATCGAAATGCTTGTGCCGGCCATCGACCACATCTACATTCAAAGGTGAACCAGGCAGCCAGCGCGTGATGAGTAAAGAAGGACGGCCGGATGGGTTCGCACAACGTTGAGCGGATGGAGCCGCGCCGGTTTCTCTCGGCAGTGCTCAGCCCCGCGGGGGACGTGATCGTCACCGGCACGGAATCGGCCGATACCATCGCCATCGCGCGGGTCAGCACCAACTCCAATAAGTACGCGGTCAGCGTGAACGGGACGGTCACGACGTTCGACGTCGTCGCCGTGCAGCGCTTCCGCGTCTCGACACTGGGTGGGGACGATACGATCGCGATCGACCCGACGTTCGGCGTCGTGCCCGTCTCCCGCTTCGTCGCCTGCGGCGGCGGGAACGACACGTACCACGGCAGCCAGGGACGCGACATCGTCGAGGGCGGCGCGGGCGATGACGTCATCACCGGCGGCACCGGCCGCGACATCCTCACCGGCCAAATCGGCAACGACACGATCAGCGGCGGCGCCGACAGCGACTTCGTCGGCGGCGGCGCGGGCGACGACTGGCTCATCGGCTCGTTCGGCGACGACACCCTCGAAGGCCACGCCGGCAACGACAACCTCTCCGGCGGCGACCAGGTCGACAGTCTCACCGGCGGCGCGGGCGACGACACCCTCATCGGCAGCCGCGGACGCGATTTCTGCATCGGCGACGAGGGCCGCGACACCATCGACGGCGGCGCGCAAGCCGACTTCCTCTACGGCGGCGACGGAGACGACACGATCAGCGGCGCGGGCGGCAACGACATCGTCGCCGGCGACAGCGAAAACCGCCTCTTCCCCAACCGCCCGATCGCCCAACACGTCGGCAACGACATCATCAGCGGCGGCGTGGGCGACGACATCCTCCTCTCCCGCAACGGCAGCGACACCCTCACGGGCGGCGACGGCGACGACCGCTTCGACGCGCGCGGCGACGACGATGTTCTCACCGACCGCCAGGCCGGCGAAGTCCGACCCGTCGAGCAGTTCCTCCCCGGGCCGGTCAACTTCACCCGCGAGATCGACCTCACGATCAACGTCGACCTGGAAGACACCGGCCGCACCGAGGAGATGTACATCCGCACCGGCACCGGCGCCATCGAGGACGAAACCTCGATCGCCTTTGCCGTCAATGACACCGGCGACATCCGCTTCAGCAGCGACACCGGCCCGCGCGATTTCACGCTCGGCGAGTTCTTCCAGGCGTGGGGCGTGACCTTCGACCCCGACCACATCGGCCAGCACGTCATCAACGGCGCGCAGCGCGTGACCATGACGGTCAACGGCGTGGCCAACACCGACTTCCAGAACTACGTCATCCAGGAAGACGACCAGATCGTGATCACGTTCGTGTGAGGGACAATAGCGAGCCCACACCCGGGTGCGTTCTCCCTCTCCCACGTACTCGGGGGAGAGGGCCGGGGAGAGGGGCAAGGTGCGCTCGACGTCGAGTGCCGGTCGATGCACCGATCCGCGCCAGCCGTTCGATCGTTTGGTGCTCGGTCCGCCGCGCCGCTCGCCCCTCTCCCCTGCCCTCTCCCCGGCGTACCGGGGAGAGGGAGTGACGTGCGTCGCGCGCCGCAGGTCGCCATAAGTAAGCGTCGCACACGATCTCCTCGCGCCCTCTGAGTCTGAGTCGCGGCGTTCATCAACGGGGGACGCTCTGTATGATTCTCCTCATGGCGAACCCCGACCACATCCCCCCGCCGCTGATGGCGAAGCAGTTTGGCATCGGCAAGCTGACGCGGCACTTGTTCGTGTGCGTGGGGCCGGACTGCGTCGCGCCCGATACCGGCGAGGAGACGTGGGAGTACCTCAAGAAGCGGCTGAAGCAGTTGAACCTCGCGGGCCCGGACGGGCCGGTGTTTCGCACGAAGTGCAACTGCCTGCGCATCTGCACGGCCGGTCCGATCGCGGTCGTCTATCCCGAGGGGACGTGGTACCAGAACGTCACGCCGGCGAACGCCGAGCGGATCGTGCAGGAGCACCTGATCGGCGGGCGGGTCGTGAGCGACCTCTGCTTCGCGACCAATCCGCTGGAGCCGTAACGCTGGGAGCGGAGCGGTCAGCGGTCAGCGGTCAGCTATCAGCCGGAAAGCGGAAAGGCGCTTGTCTTTGTTTGGCTGATCGCTGAACGCTGACAGCTGACCGCCCGCTCCGCTCGCTCAGCCTACCATTGCGACGTGAGCCCACCCGACGAGACGCGCGGGGGTGCAGCCGGTGAACCCGTGCGGCTCGACTACTTCGCCGCGCAGGAGCCGGATCGCGTCGCCTCCCGCGGCGTCACGACGTCGGCGGTGCTGCTGCTGGCGAGTTGGGGGCCTTACCTGTGCGGCGTCGTCAACGCCGCCACCGTCGCCAAGTCCTACGTCCCCGCGATCACGACGGCACACGTGAACGCCAGCGTGCTGTTCCTGGCGCTGGGGTTGATCATGGCGGGAGTGAGCCTGGTGCGCTTCTTGCGCGTGAAGCACTACCCCGGCGCGATCATCGCGGGCGCGGTGGTGATGATTCAGGCGCTGATCGCGGGGTGCATCGGGCTGGCGTGACACGCCGTCCGCGGCACACTCATACGCATCAAGGATTGAAACGTGCGCGCGACACGTCATCCTGAGGTACTCCGAAGGATCTCGGGGCTCAAGAAGTGTTCTCGAAGATCGAGATCCTTCAGAGTACCTCGGGATGACAAATCGCGCGATTCAATCCTGATTGGTATGAGGGGGTAAGAGTGCGATTACTCCTGCGCCGCGGGCTGGCTCGCCTCCGCGGGGCGGCGCAGGATGCCGACGAGCTGGACGTCGAAGGTCAGCGTCGCGTTCGGCGGGATCACGCTGCCGGCGCCGCGGGCGCCGTAGCCGAGGTCCGGCGGGATGATGAGCGTGCGCTTCTCGCCGATCTTCATCCCTTCCACGCCCTGGTCCCACCCTTTGATCACCTTGTTGGCGCCGAGGATGAACTCGATGCCGGCGTCGGCGGTCTCGGCGTGGTCGCGCGAGGCGTCGAACTTCGTGCCGTTGGGCAGCCGGCCTTCGTAGTGGACGAATACGGTGTCCCCGTTCTTCGCGCCGTCCTCGCCGGGGGCGACCTTGATGATCGTGAGGCCGCTCGGCGTGACGACTTTCTCCCCCGCCGGCTGACTCGTCGCGGGGGTCTGCCCGGCGGGCTGGGTCGCCGCGTCCTGAGCCCACAGCGCGGTGGCGATCAGGGCGACAAGGATGACGGCGGCGGTGGCGTTGCGGTTCATGGCGCGATTCCTCTCTCAAAAAGCGGTTCGTCGGGCGGATGATAATGCCGCCGCGCGGCCGTGGGTAGTCTCCTTTGCCCGCTCCGGCCGCATTACCGGACGTCCCTCACACGCGCAATCGCCCTCGGCGTTACAGGTGTGGCACGTTTCGGCCGACGTGTATAATGAATTCTGGAGGTACCCGGTGTCCAAAACGCTACGTGACTGGTTGGCCGAAGGCGAAACGCTCTACGCCGCCGCGATGAGCGAGTACCAGTCGATCGAGGCCCAGCTCGACGAGCTGGAAGTGAAGCTGGCCGCGAAGAAGAGCGAGCTCAATCAGATCGCGCAGGTCATCGGCAAGCCCCCGGTCGAAGGCAACCGCAGGCTGACGGCCCAGCTCGTCGAAGACCACGGGCCCAACTCGGTGCCGAACTCGCCGGCGACGATTGCAAGGGCGCTGACGGGAAGAGGGTTGGGTCGCTAGGTCGAAGGACCAAGAACCAAAGACAAAGAACCAAACAAGAACCGAAGGGCCAGAAGGAGAAGCTCCAAACGCGATGTTTGGAGCTTTCTTGTTTGGTCCTTTTCCGTTTGTTTGGAACTTGGATCTTGATCCTTGGAACTTACCGCGCAGCGGTCGGGGCCTGCAGCGCCTTGCGCACTTCGGAGGAATTACACGGGACAAGGAATTAAACGGGACAGGTTCAATTACTTTATTAATTGGACCTGTCCCGTTTATTCGTCCGCGCCTCGAGCGACTGCACCACGGCTCGCGTCCGATGCCCGCCCCTATTTCGTTCAGAGTTTCGTGCGCGCATGTCCCATGCTCCTTCCCTGCAAAAGACCCACTCAATAAAACCATGCGTACACACGCGCGGTGCTTTTGAGTGAATATTGTCTTCATAATTGATCTCACGAAACAACATCCGCGTGGCCTGCCGCCTTGACGGGCGTTAGGATGACCGAGATGCTGGCGTAGTGGTAAGCGGTCCCGGATTCAAACGTGGACTCGGTTCCTACGAAGAGCCAGATTTTCCCAGCAACGTCTGTCCGGACGGGATGCGTGTGGCGGTGATGACGCGTCACAATGCGCCATCCACCGGGGTCTGAAGGACCCGCTCCGTTGGTGGTATCACCCACCAAGGAAACCTCGGTTCCCCCTTGGGCTTGGTTCCCCTTATCATAGTTCAATCGATAGCTACCATCGATAATCAATCGCTCCAGAGCGCGACTCGCCGCACCTGCCTTAAGGTAATCGAGGCCCCCGAACAAACCGCGCCGAAGGGCAGACGCGAACTCGATTGTAAAATCAGCTGTGTATGCTTGATTTTTGACAAGTCCATCCTCCACCATCAAACGGCGCGTGAGATACATCACGAGGTCATCAGATAGGTTTATCCCAGAAAGGAACAGCCCCGATCCAACCACTCCGGTTTCTGCTGGGAGCGGGCGAAGGCCAGACTGGAGTTCGTAGCGCTCCACATCTTCAACCTTAACCAAATTGCCCTTGCCGTCGGGGAGGAAGGAGAACGCGTCATAATCCGCAAACCCAGATTCCCACCCCTGCTCCCCATTGCGAAAATCCCAGCTTAGGATCACCTGCCGGTCAATCACGTTCTCACCATCGCCCGCATCGAGGGGCGCTTCGCCGCGGAAAATCGTGCCGCGGATGGTCGCGTGATCATCCTGGCCGTTCATTGAGAAAACGGCGCTCGACTTGAACGTCGAGCCGTCGATCGTGAGGTGGTCGATCGCGTTGCCGGTCCTGAAATCGGATGAGCCATCGACGGAAAAACGGTTCATGTAGAGCAGGCTGGAACCACTCGTATCGAAGAAGCTGACCCGATTGCGAATATGAGAGAAGGAGAAGAGGAATCGATCTTTTTCCAGCCCGCCGTCGGCGTGCAGGTCGCGCTGCACGGTGGACTTGCGGACAACGATCTCGTCGCGCCCGTCGCCGCCGCGGAGAATCAGGTCGTCGGTGACGCGCGAGGAGCGGACGAGGACGTGATCGTTTCCGTCGCCGGCGTCGATGGTGACGGTGCCGTAGACGCGGACGTTGTCGAGCGTGACCGCGTCGTCACCGCCACGCAGGTCGAGGAACATGCCGGTCGCCACGCCGCGAACGACGAGCGGGTCGGTCGCGCCGTTGATCGTCGTGCCGTCCATCGGCACGAGGCGAAACGTCGTCCGGTCGGCCTGTCGCTGGATGACGATGGAGTTGGCGGCATCGTCGCCGCGCAGGATCAGCGCGTGCTTGTAGACGGACGCGATCACATCGCCCGCCATCAAACGTCGCTGTTCGAGTGATTCAAAAACCGTGCCCGCCCGTTCGCGCCCGCCCATTCCGCCATCCTTGTCAGTTGCAGATCGGCATCGCCCAATACCGCACGATCACGGTATCATCCCCCCCCCCCGTTGTGTCAAGTTTCGCATGCGAGGAAAACGCTCAGCGGCGGTCAGCGATGCTTCGGCTTGTCGCGCAGGCGCAGCGCTCGATCATCGCGCCGCGGTCGTCGCTTGCAGCGCTTTGCGCACTTCCGTCAGGAACTGATCCACCTTGAACGGCTTGAACAGCACCGCCTGGAGCCCTTCCTGGCTGGCGCGGACGATGCAGTGGTTCGGGTCGTAGCCGAAGCCGGTCATGAGGATGACGGGGATCGTCTGGCTCTTCTTCCGCGCGGCGGCGAAGACGTCGTAGCCGGTCTTGTCGGGCATCTTGATGTCGCTGATGACCAAATCGAAGTCCGCAACGTCGAGTTGCGCGATGGCCTCGGCGCCGTTGGTGCAGGCGGTGACGGTCGCGTGGTACTTGCGGAGCACGTCGCTGATCGTCGAGCGGATGTTCGGCTCGTCGTCGGCGAGCAGGATCCGCGCGCCGCTGAGGATGGGGTCTTCCTCGCCCTTCACGTCGGCTGCGCCGAGGATCGAGGTATTCGGTCCTTCGGCCGCCTGGCGCAGGCTCTTTCGGATGCTGCCGACGTTGTCGAGGATCTGGCGGAGCCGATGCCGCAGGTCGTCGTGGCCGATGTAGTCGTCCATCAGCGCGTTGGCATCGGAGGCGATGTCGTTGAGCGGGCCGGCCGCTTCCGCGTTCACGTCGTCGGCCACCTTGTGACTCGTGCTGACGCGCTCGACGACCATCAGATCGAGGATGTTCAGCGCGATCGCGACGTACCGCCCGAAGATTTCCGCGAACTGCCGGTCGTCCTCGTTGAACGCGGCCCGCTGGCGCGACTCGACGTTGAAGATGCCGATGACCTTGTCGTGCAGCCGCAGGGGGACGGTCAGACTGCTCTTGGCCTGGTCGAGGCCCATGACGTAGCGCGGATCGCGCTCGACGTCGGGGCAGATGTAGCTTCGGCCGGTCGCGGCGACGTAGCCGCTGATGCCGTTGCCCTCGGCGTCGGCGAAGAGGTCGATGTTCAGCGCTTCGTTCGGCAACCCCGCGCTGATGACCATCTCCAGCTTGTTCGCCTTGCGGTCGAGCAGCCGGATCGCGAAGTGATCGAAGTGCATCAGGTCGCGCGTGTAGCTGATGATCTTGTCTTCGAGCAGTTTCAGCCGCTGGCCCACGTTCATCTTCGCCAGCGCATCGCCTTCCAGGCGGACGAGCTCTCGCCCGGCCTTGTCGATCGCGTCGATCTTCTGCTGCAAGCGGCGCGTGCCGGTCGCGTCCCACACGACGGCGACGACCTGCACGACGTGACCGGCCGGGGAGATCACCGGGCTGGCGATCATCTCCAGGAACTGCTGGTCTTCGATGTTCAGGGCGTAGCGTTTGGAGCGGTTGAAGCTGGCGGGCGTGTCGGGGGTCTGCGGGGATACCTGCGTGCTGAAGATCTGGAACGCTTCCTGACACGTGCGGCGGATCTTCTCGTGCACCCGCGGCGGCCAGGCCTGCATCTTCTTGTTCATCCAGTTCGAGCGGCCTTCGCCGTCGACGATGCAGACGCCTTCGCCGATCGTGTTGAGGATCAGGTTGGCCTGTTGACCCACCAGGGCGCGTTCGAGGGGAAGAAAATCAGCGGCATCGGAGAAGACGGCGTGGAACTGGTCGCTGCGGAGGGCTTCGATGGCCTGGTCGATCGTGCCGATCTCGACGACGTCGCAACAGTGGCGAAGTGCATCGACAACCGAAGCGCTGGCAGTGGCCTGCCCTGCGAGCACGAGAACTTTATTGCGAGCGCCTTCCAAAAGGAGAACCAGCCCGAGCCGCCCAGATGCAGGCATAATAGATTGTGAAACATTTAACAGTCAACCAAATTGACTGCCAAATGTCGGCACAATTTGCGCGGCATGAAATACTACGCCCGGTGGCGGCGCGCGGTTTGAATGATCTGGGGTACGAGGGGCGGTTTCAGGTGGCGAGGAGGGAGTGGACGCCTTGCCGCTTCAACGCCTCGAAGACCGTTTTGACGACTTCCTGCGAAGACGAGAGGTTCGCCTCCCCGGCTGCGCGAATGACCGGCGGCGAACCGTCCCGCGCTCCCACGGCGGCGGCGAGCGACAACCGCCCATCCTTCACGCGCGCCAGCGCGGCGATCGGAGAATGGCAATCCCCGTTCAGCGCCGTGACCAGCGCCCGCTCCGCCGCCACGCACGTCGCCGTCTCCTCGTCGTTCAGCTCCAGCAGCAGGTCGGCCGTTCGCTGGTCGCCCTTGCGACATTGCAGGGCCAGCGCCCCCTGCCCAGGCGCGGGGAGCATCTCCTCGTCGCTCAGCATGATCATCCGCCCCGCGTCGAACAATCCCGCGCGGTGCAGGCCGGCGTAGGCGAGGATGATGGCGTGAAAATCGTCGTTGGCGAGCTTCTTCAATCGCGTGTCGATGTTCCCGCGAATCAGCTCGATCTGAAGATCCGGGCGAGCCGCGAGCAACTGCGCGCGCCGGCGCAAACTTCCCGTACCCACGCGCGCCCCTTGCGGT
>JBAUGM010000795.1:0-13768 GCA_049679725.1 Tepidisphaeraceae bacterium | reverse complement strand
GGGTTCGCCCGCCGTGGCGCCGCCGGGGGCGCGTTCCGCGGCCTGGCGGAGGAGAACGGTCGCGCTCGACTCGCCGCGACCGGGCCAGGCATGGTGGAACGTCGCGCCCACCACTTCGCCTTCGCCGAGCAGGTGGAGGAACAGGTCGAGGCTGTGGCATCCCGTGTCGATGAACGATCCCCCGCCGCTCACGTTTCGGTCGCTCATCCAATGCGACTGCATCGCCGGGTTCGGGGCCGCGAACGTGTTCTCGAAGCGCGAGATTTCGCCGATCTCCCCCGCCTCGATGCGCCGTTTCATCTCGACAATCGCGGGCGTAAACCGATGGCAGTACCCGACGGCGGTGACGGTTTTCGCGTGCCGCGCCGCGAGTTCATCGAGCTTTCGCGCATCCGCCAGCGTGTGCGCCAGCGGCTTCTCGACCAACGTCGCGATCCCGCGCTCCAGCAGCGCCGCCACGATCGGCAGCCGCGCGTTCGGAGGCGTGCACACGACGGCGCCGCGGACCGCGTTCACCTTCGGCGACGCCAGCAGTTGCTCGATCGACGCGAAGCCGGCCGCGCCCGTCGCCCGGATGATCCCCTGCCTCGCCACGTCCGATGGGTCCACGACGGCGGCGATCCGGATCCGCCCCCCGCTCTCCTTCGCCGCCGCCACGTGCGCCCGCGCGATGTTGCCGCCCCCGATCAACGCCACCGCAAATTCACTCATGGGCGCTAGTATACTCAGGGTCGTGCGGGACGCGTTAGCAGGTGCGCGGGGACAAGCGCGCACGCCGCGCGTCCTTCGTAGCCTTGGCCGCAAGGCCGAGGGGAGCCGTGTTCGAAACGGGCAGGTCACCCAACGCGGCAAGCACCTCCCCTCGGCCTTGCGGCCAAGGCTACGAAATAAGCACGGCAATCGCTCACCTTCGTCATCGATCCCTATCCCAGGCGGAAGCGTGAGAGCCATTCATGCCGATAAGACCCGCGGGGAGACTTCGCCATGTTGTCCCCCCCGTCCCGCATTTCACCCGATGCGGAATAATGTCCGGCGGTGTTAGCATCTCTTGTGCGGTGTGCTCGGTTCCCGGTATGCTGCACCGTACATCCACGCGGAGGCCGGTTTGGGAGCGTCCGGGGAGAGTTGAGCCATATGATTTCACTTGGGATTGACGTCGGGGGCTCTTCGGTCAAGCTGGCCGCGACCGCGAACGGCCAGGTCTTGTGGACCGCGCACAGCGAGTCCTACAGCCGCGCGAGCAAAGACGAACTCATCGACGCGATTCGCCAAACGGCCGGCGGACGCACCAAGGGCATCTCCACCGTCGGCATCTGCGTGCCCGGTCGCCTCGACCGCAAGCGGCGGATGATCGTCCTCTCCGTCAACCTTCCCAGCCTCAACGGCCTCCGCCTCGACGACCTCGTCGCCGAGTCAATTGGCGATGTCGACCAGGTCGAGCTGATCAACGACTCCACCGCCAGCGCCTACGACATCTACACCAGCCACCGCCTGAGCGGCCGACTGGTTTCGATCACGCTCGGCACGGGCGTGGGCGCCTCCGTCCTCGACGATGGCGTCCCTCTCATGATCGAAGGCGACTCGCCCGGACACATCGGCCAGCTCGACGTCTCCATCCCCGGTGAAGACGTCATCGGACCCGACGGCGGCTTCGGCAGCCTCGAGGGGTACATCGGCGGGCCGGCGCTGGTGAAACGCTACGGCCTCGACATGGCCGCCACCCTCCCGAACCTGACGGAGAAGGACGCGCCCATCCGCGCCCTCGCCCGCGCGATCCGCATCTTCCACGCGATCTACCGCCCGCAGCACGTCTACTTCACCGGCGGCATCGGCATCCGCCTCAAGCACCTCGTGCCGACCATCCGCAAGATGGTCAACACGAACCTGACGAGCGTCGCGGATCCCGACTGGACGATCGGCACCGGCGACGACGACTTCCACGCCGCCAAAGGCGCCGCCAAGCTCGCCGCCGCCCGAACCGTCCGCGTCAACACCCCCGCCGCCGCCGCGGTGTAGTCGCCAGCGATTTGCTGCAGACTGTCTTCCTGTAGCATGGGTTTTCAACCCATGCACTTCAGCGCGCGCATGGCAAGAGTTGGCACACCATCCTCAAGGAGATTCACGTGGCGAAGTTCTTCTCGCCGATCGGCGTCGCGCTGCTCTTGGCGGCCGCCGGCTGCAACGGGAACGGGCCCACGACGTTGAAGTCGGGCATGTCGTTGGATTCGGCCGTCCATCTGCTGCAGCGAGAGGGTCTGGAGGCCGAAGACGTCACCGGCGCCCAATTGGGTCGCACCTTCCAGGTCAGCTCGTCGACGAGTGAAGACTCGCTCTGCTTCGATGTCGAAACACATTGGGTAACGAGCGTCTTCTGGTACAGGAATTGGCGGGACGATCGTCATCGCGCTAAGGCAGATCGCAAGTGCGAATACGTGCGCGTGAAGGCGATCACTCCCGACGAGATCCGGGCGGGCCTGAGCGGGAAGTCGGGCTGAAAAACCGGGACAGCTCTGGATTATTTCGATGCAAATTCGCCGTTTCTTGGGCGTTTATCGAAGACAACAGGGTGGCAGTTTGACCTCTTCGCCCAAAAAGAATCCAGATCTGTCCCGGTTTTTTTCTCCCGGTTTTTTTCTCTGATTCGTTGATCGATAACGTGATCACCAAACCGCACGCCACGAGTGCGGCGGTCAACAAACAACCAAGAGTGGTGCGACGGCGTATTTTCGCAGTGACGGAGCTCATGTGGTCCGTGACAATACTACCGATCAGATCATTCAAGTCAGCAAGATTGGGTAATCTGAACTGGGTTGCTGATGCGACGATCCAGTCCTTATAGACCCAAGTAGGAGGACCTGGACGAAGAAACCGGGACAGCTCTGGATTATTTCAATGTGAATTCGCCGCTTCTTGGGCGTTTATCGAAGAAAAGAGGGCGGCACTTTGACCTCTTCGCCCAAAAAGAATCCAGAGCTGTCCCGGTTTTTCCATCAGAGCTGTCCCGGTTTTTCCATCCCGGTTTTTCCATGCGGCCAGCGTCGATGCGCAAACAAGAAAGGGCCTCAAACGAAGTTCGTCGTTTGAAGCCCACTGGTCTCGGGGTTCTGATGACAGTTTCGCGCTACTTCGCGCCGATTACTTTGGGCGTCTTGGTCTCCGCCTTCGCGTCGCCTCCGCCCGTCACCCACTTCAACCCCGCCATGAGGTGCGCCTGGTACCGCGGATCGTTCCACACCGCCTCGTTGTGCCCCAGCGACGTGTAGAACACCCGGCCCTTCCCGTAACTCTTCGTCCACGCCACGGCGAAGTCCTTGTCCGTGCGCTTGATCCCCTTCTTCGTCATGTCCGTCTTGTCGACGTCGATGCTCATCAGCACGTCCTGCTTGGCGCGGCTGTACGGGTCCTTGAACTGGTACATCTCCTCGACCAGCTCGAACGGCTGCGTGCCCCACGGCTTGCTGATCGCGTGGTCCGGCTGCTCGTTCTTGATCGTGACCTTGTCGACCGCGTTCCACGGGTGGCCATCGAAGTAGCCGCCCAGCATGTCGCCGAACTCGGGCCACTTGTAGAACGTGTCGGTCGCGCTATGCATGCCCGCCAGCCCGCCGCGGCCGGACTTCACGAAGTCGAGCAGCGCGGCCTTGTGCGCGTCAGTGAACTCCGGCTTCCCGGGGTTCTTCGGGTCGCTGGCACTGTATTCGCCCGTCGTCAGGCAGAACGCAACGGCGTCGAACGTGTCGAGCTTGTCCTTGTCGAAGTGCTTGACGTCATCGGTGACGACGAACTCGAAGTCCTCCGACTTCGCGTCAAGTTGCTTGAAGACCTCGGCCGACGTCGGGATCGAGCTGTGCTTGAACCCGTCGGCCCGGTTGAAGACGAGCACCCGCTTCGCCGGCTTCTTCGTCGCATCCGGCGCGGGCTTCCTGTCGACCTGGGCATGGGCGGGCAAGACCAGCACGGCGCAGAGCAGCAGCAGCAGCGAGAAAACCTTGTGCATGTTGCGATCCTCGATAGGCGCGCGAGGCGAAGGAACCGCAGGCAGGGGAAACGTTCCCGAGAGGGGTCGAACCTCTAACCTTCGGCTTCGGAGGCCGACGCTCTATCCAATTGAGCTACGGGAACATGGTCAAAAAAATTTGCGATTTCCGATTGCCGATTTGCGATTGAACACGTCAATCGCACGCATGCCAATCGCAAATCGCAAATCTAAAATCGGCAATCCTAAAGCGGGTGAAGGGGGTCGAACCCTCGACATTCACGTTGGCAACGTGACGCTCTACCACTGAGCTACACCCGCGTGAGCCGCGGATTCTATCGGCCGGGCGGGGGCGATTCAAGGTCGCCAACCCGCGCCCGCAAGCCTCTTTCTTGTACGGGCAGGGCCGAAGCGGGTTCAGGCGGCCAGGGGAAAATCGGGGAGGACGAGCCGGATCGCGTCGGCGAGCAGGTGGCCGGTGACCGGCTTGGGCACGAACGCGTTGAACCCCGCGTCGATCGCGGCCACCACCACCTCCGCGCCGTCCTGCCCGCTCAGCATCACCATCGGCGTCGCTCGGCCCTGCGCCCTGAACCGGCGCGCGAAGCTCAACCCGTCCATCACGGGCATCTGGCAGTCGCTGATGATCAGGTCGGGGCGCAGCGTGACGAGGGCCGACAACGCCTCGGCCCCGTTGCCCGCTTCGCCGAGCACGCGCAGGCCGAACCGTTCCATGAACAGCGCGACCCCGCGCCGCAAGGCGGTGTTGTCGTCGATGAGGAAAACGTCCATCCCGTGATCCGTCCGCCGGCGAGGGGGACGTCGGGATTATCGGCCGATCCCCCGCGCGAACGTGAGAGGATGGCATCGCACGACGCGCATCAAGCCGCCGATGCCATCGGCGGTCCGCCGGCACTGCCGGCGGTTTTACACGCGCGGCCCGCGCACACGGCGGTCTGGGCGCTCTTGGCTTCGTTCCGCATCTTTCCCGGTCGACTGAACATTCCCGCACATTCCTGAACATTCCCGAACATTCCCGAACATTCCAGCGGTCCGGGTCAGCGCCCCGCCGCGCGGGATGGAACATTCAGGAACATTTGCCCACGCCCAGATGGGAAGATTCCGGAACATCTCGTCCGATCCGATTGTCAAAGAGCTCGTCTTTCACCCCCGCACGCCGGTGTCTGAGCCGGCAGGCGAAGACCCGGATCTCAGGTGGCGCGCAGGATCCGGGTCTTCGCTTACCGCTCAGACACCGGCGTGTTCAGGCTCGATTCACCATCGCGCCTGCGCGCCTATCTACACCCGTGATCCGTGCGCATTTGTCATGACAATCGCGCACAATCCAATCGAAATCCCTCGAAAAGCCCGGAAAAACGACGTAAAAAAATCTGCCCGCCGACCGGATTGCTGTAAGTCCTTTTGCGCGTTTGTCACGACATTCGCGCACGGTTTTCCCAAACCGCCGCGGCCGCCCGGGGAGCGATCGCGATGGCGAATCCCACGCCGGCAACGCCTCACAGCCCCACGATATTGAACCCGCTATCCACGAACACGTTCTCCCCCGTGACCCCGCTCGACAGGTCGCTGAGCAGGAACAGCGCGACCTTGCCCACTTCGTCGCCGTCGATGTTGCGGTGCAGCGGCGCCTTGCGCTCCGTGTGGGCGAACATCTCGTCGATCCCCCCCACCGCCATCGCGCTGAGCGTCTTGACCGGGCCGGCGCTGATCGTGTTCACGCGGATCTTCTTGTTGCCCAGGTCGAAAGCGAGGTAGCGGGCGGTCGCTTCCAGGGCGGCCTTGGCGACGCCCATGACGTTGTAGCCGGGGATGACCTGGTTTGCGCCCAAGTAGGTCAGGGCGATGATCGATCCGCCGTTGGGCATGAGCGGGGCGGCGGCGCGCGCGAGGGCGATCAGCGAGTAGGCGCTGACGTCCACCGCCTGCTTGAACACCTCGCGCGGCGTGGACGTGAAATTCCCCTCGTCCTTCTTCAGGTAATCGCGATTGGCGAACGCCAGCGAATGCACGAGGAAGTCGATCGAGCCGAACTTTTCCTTCGCGGATGAGAAGAACGTCTCGATCGATTCGTCATTGCTGACGTCGCACGGGTGCAGCCACGCCTCGGCGAAGCCGTTCTCCTCCATCGCCTTCTTCACCCGCCGCTGGGACTTCTCGATGTTGTCCATCGGCAGGAACCCGAACCCGCAGGTGGCCCCCTGCTTGACGCAATTGTTGGCGATGTGCGTCGCGATGGAGCGATCGTTGGCGATGTTGAGGATCAGTCCTTTTTTTCCGTCGAGCAGGCCGGGCATGGCGATTCTCCGTGAAATTCGTGGGTGAAAACTGAGGGGGATAGCTTAGGCGATGCGGGGGGATTGTCCATTGCCGTCCACTCGCCGGCTCTTTGCTGTCGCCCAGATCGCGACGTAAGATATCAAACATGTTATCCGTGCGATTGACGGACGCCCAATCCCGCCTGCCAGCGCTCATCGACGCGGTGATCCGCGGCGAGGAGGTCGTCATCACGCGCGACGAAATCCCCGTCGCCCGGCTGAGCGCTCCCGCGCGCCCGCCAACCGGCGCGCGCCCGAGTCTGCGGGATCATCGACCAAGTTCCGTAGGTCAAGTGCTTCGTGCGCCGTCGGCGGACGACGATTTGCTTGCGGAGATGCTCGATGATCGGGGCTGACACAACGTTCCTCGTCCAACTCGAGATCGCCGAGCACCCGCAACACGCTGCCGCACAGGCAACATTGCGGCGTGAAGTGATCGACTCAACTCAACCGCTCGTCCTCGCGCCACAGGTGCTGGCCGAGTTCGTGCATGTCGTGACAGACCCGCGGCGATTCGCAAATCCGCTGTCGATCGATCGGGCGTTGGATCAGGCTGCGTTTTGGTGGAACGCGACTGAAGTTCGTCACGTCTTCCCAACGTCCGATTCCACGCGGACGTTCCTCGAATGGATGCGCGCGCACCGACTTGGCCGCAAACGCCTGCTGGACACACAACTCGCCGCGACGCTCTGGACCTCTGGCGTCAGACGAATCGCTACTGCAAACCCCGCTGACTTTGCGGTGTTCGGCGTGTTCGAATTTGTATGAAGGGGAAGATCTAACGAAGGATCGATTCGAAGAAGGCGTCAACATCGCGATCTTCTCGCCCCGCGCCCCTCCGCCTCACAGCGTCCCCTTGCACCCCCGCCGGCACTTGCACGGGATGGTGGCTTCGCCGTCGGTGTTGTAGTTGTAGGTCAGTTCTTCGCCCTTGCGGATGTTGCGGGCGGCGATGATCCAGATGATGTCGCCGATCACCTGGGTGTAGCAGTTCGGCTTGCACGCGTGGTTGATGAAGCGCGCGACGTTCCCGCCCACCGCGGCGTCGCGCGCGTAGCGGGTGTTGAGCTTGAAGCACCAGATGTGGCCCTGGGCGAGGTAGCGCTCCTCGCGCTTCTCGCTGATCTTGTTGGGGATCTTCTCGCCGTCGTAGGTGATGATCCGCTTGTTCTTGTTGATCGGCTGGGTCGCGTAAACCCCCCAGCCTTGAATCTTCGATTTGCGGCGCTCGATCATGGGAATGGTTCGTGAGGTTGATGCGGCGTGTGCGCGTCCCCGCGCAATTCAGCATGTCCGGTGAAAACGACCGGCGGGAGAGCTTAGGGCGCGCCGGCGTTTTGTCCACCCGGCGCGCGTGCGCCCGCGCCCGGACGAAAGCGAACTGGTCACATCGCAGTCGAAACGTGGTACAACGTGCGGCAACAGGCAGCAGTGGGTGCTGCTGGTTCCACTTCTCATCTCATCGATTGGAGGATGACGATGCGTCTGTCCACGTTCCACGCCGCGGCCGCCGCGGCGATGATCGGTTCTTCGTTGCTCGGCGGGTGCGCTTCGAAGGCGAAGGAAACGTTCCCGGCCACGCCCGTTGCCGTGCCGCTGAGCGAGATGCAGGCGATGCGGCTGGCCGATGCTTACCTGGCCGACCGGCAAGCGCCGGCGCCGCGCCACATATCACTCGTCGAGCCGACGGGCGATGGCAACCTTGTCGCCGTCCATACCGCGTTCAGCGTCGCCAGGCCGCCGGTGGCGTCGCGGCTGCTGGAGGTCAAGCACGATGGCTCGGTGCGCGAGCTGACGTTCCAGAAAGTGACGGAGTAGCCGTTCGCATCGAAGGGGACATCACTCGATCGCCTTGAGTGATGTCCCCTTTCCTCCTCCCCATCCAATGACATCTGCGAATGACGATCGGGGACGGATTTCCCAAAATCCGTACCAATCTCCGGTTCGCGCGCCACTTTAGCCACGGGGCGGTCACGTCATGAAGGGTCGGGCACAAGATGGGAAACGCTCGAACGTCGTCGTTCGTTCGTCTGGAAGGTCTCGAGCGGCGTTGGCTGCTCACTGTCTTCGCGGCCGACGTCAGCTTCGGGGCGGGCGGCCATGCCGACGTCGCGGGCGAGATCCTTCTCGAGGTGCTGCCGGACGGCAAGGTCTTGATCGTCGGCGAAACGCCTGAACCGCCGGAACGGGCCGGCCAGATCGACCCCGGCCCGTGGCTCGAGAAGACCGCGGCGCGCCTCAACCCCGACGGCACGTTCGACACATCCTTCAGCGGCGACGGCCGCCTTGACGTCGGCGAGGCCCGCGATGCGATCGCGTCAGGCCCTCGCCTGTGGGTGATCGACCGCAACCGCGGCGGCGACGTCGACCCGCTCCGCGTCTTCGGACCCGATGGCGAGCTCGACACCGGCTTCTCCGGTGACGGCCAGATCGAGGTGCCGGCCCGCGTATTTTCCGGCGACGAGCTCCGTGAGGCGCGCGCCCACTTCGTCGCGGCCACGCCCGACGGCGGGGTGATCCTGCGCGTGGACGTCACGACCGAGAACCGCCGCAACGTCCAGCTCGCCAAGCTGAAGCCCGACGGCACCCTTGATACGACGTTCGGCGAAATCGGCTTCGTCGTCTTCGCCAGCAGCATCCCCTCCTTCCCGCCCACGGTCAGCTTCACGTGGACCAGCCAGAGTTTGTCCGTTCACAGGTTCACGGAAGAGAACGTCCACACGCTGACGCGCTACAGCCCCGACGGCCGGACGATCGACACGTCCTTCGGCGAGAGCGGGACCGTCGTCCTGGCCTCACTGCCGTCGATCGGCCTCGCTCCACGAGTATACGAGCAGGCCGACGGCAAGCTTCTGGTCGTCCTTTCGGATCGGGATGATAACCAGGACCCCTTCGTTGACATCTCGCGCCTCAACGCCGACGGCTCGCCCGACACCGGTTTCGGCACGGCGGGCAGCATCCGGCTGAACGACCAGGGGCTCACCGACCTCGCGCTCGACGCGCAGCAGCGCATCGTCGTGACGACGTCGAAATCCCTTTACCGTTTCAGCCCCGCCGGCGTGCTCGACGCCGCCCCGTTCGACGGCAGCCTCTCGGCCGACAAGGTCAGCGGCCTCATCGCGTTCGACGCCGCCGGCAGGCTCCTCATCGGCGACACCGGCGACGTCACGCGCTTCGACTTCGGCGACGAGGTCCTGATCGGACGCGACGGCGCGATTTACGTCCGCGGCACGGACGCCGACGACCAGGCGACCATCGCCGCCGGATCCGGCGGCATGATCGACGTCACGCTCAACGGCGACGTCACTCAGTTCGACACCGCCGACGTGTCCGGCATCGGCGTGTTCCTCGAGCAGGGCGACAACACCGTCTCCGTCTCGCTCGACCTCCCCACCACCGTCGTCACCGGCGACGGCAGCGACACCATCACCACCGCCGACGGCAACGACAGCATCACCGCGGGGGGCGGCGACGACAACGTCGTCTCCATCGGCGATGGCGACGACGTCGTCGATGTCGGCTCGTTCCTGCAAGACACCGATCACAGCACCGTCACCGGCGGCGACGGCAACAAGCGCGTCTCGGCGGCGCACGGGGCGATCACGCTCACCCTCGGCGTGGGCGACAACGAAGTTGCCACAGGCCAGGGCACCGGCGAATTCGTCTCCCACATCACGATCGCCGGCGGGAACAACACCGTCCTGGCCGGCGGCGGCAGCGACGTCGTCATTATCGGGGGCAACGGCGCCAACTTCGTCCGCGTCACCGGCAACGACACCCCGCCCGGCACGCAGGTGACCACCGGCGACGGCGACGACGAGATCATCCTCCACGGCGGCGGCACGGTGCAGACCAACGGCGGCGACGACCTGATCCGCGTCAGCCAGGTCTTCACCCCACTCACCATCTTCGCCGGCGATGGCGACGATCGCGTCTTGTGGAGCCGCAACTCGATCGTCGACGTCCCCCCCGCCACCGTCTTCGGCGGCAATGGCGACGACTTCATCGAAGCGTTCGCCGGCGCCAATGCACTTCACGGCAACGCCGGCCACGATACGCTCATCGGCGGCGACGGATCCGACCTCATCTCCGGTGGCGGCGGGCACGATCGGCTCATCGGCGGGCTCGGCAAGGACCGCATCTACGGCGGCGCGGGCTTCGATACGATCGACGGCGGCTCCGGCGACGACCGGCTCTTCGGCCAGGACGGACGCGACAAACTCTACGGCGGCGCCGGCAATGACCAACTCTTCGGCGGCGCATCCGGCGACTGGCTCTACGCCCAGCGCGGCGGCGACGACGAACTGTTCGGCGAAGGCGGCAACGATCGCATCTACGCCGACTACGCCACCGGCACGCAAACCCTCCACGGTAACGCCGGCGACGACCTGCTCGTCTCGAACGATTCCCTCATCGATCACCTCTTCGGCGACGGCGGGCGCGATGCGTTCCTGGCCGACGAGGACGACGTGCGCACCAGCGTCGAAACCGATGCGCCCGTCTCGCCCGCGCCGGAGCCCGCGTTCGAGAACTTCGTCCCGTTCGGTCCGGAGACGACCGTGCCGGCGAGCGCAGCGGTGTTCACCCACAAGATGGCCGTCGCGGGCAACGGCAGCTTCATCGTGGCGAACATCGTCGGCGTCGGAGCGAACCCGCAGGACGTCGAAGTCGTTCGCTACGGCGCGGACGGCAGGCAGATCGGCGAAATCCTGAGCATCGACCCATCGATCGCCGACTCCACCTACCTGGGCATCCTCGGCGCCGCGATGGACGGTGACGGCGACGCGGTCGTCGCCTACGGGATCGCCGATGGGGAGCTGAGTGTCCGCCTCTTCATCGTGCGCATTTCCAAGACGGGAGTCGTCAGCAGTCCGACGCTCGTGACCGAGGGGTTGGTGAACGACGTCGCCGTCGCGATGGATCACGGTGGCGGGTTCTTCGTCGCGTGGTCGAACAACGGGTCGCCGTCTGAGGGGCCGTCGATCGCGGCGCGGGCGTACGATGCCGCCGGCGCGCCGCGCGGGGAACCCTTTCCCGTCGTCACGGAAGGCGACTTCACGGCAGAACTCTTCGCGCTCAACAACGTGAAGATCGCGGCAAGACCGAACGGCGCGGGCGCGGTTCTGGCGTTCCACGCGAGCGACGGCGGCGGTTCGTCGGGCGTGCGCTTCGCGCGAATCAGCCCATCCGCCCGCATCGGTGAGGTCCGAGCGGTCGACGACAACAACGGTACCAGCTTCCCCGCCGTCGCGGCCTTTGCGGATGGCTCGTTCGTCATCGGCTTCAGCCAGTCCGACAACGGCCACGCGCAGCGCTTCGACGCCGCCGGCTTCGCCCAGGGCGGCCGCATCGAACTGGGTACGAGCAACGGCGACGGCGGCGGCGTGACCGGGATCGAGTTGGACGACCTGCCCGAGGGCGGCTTCGTCGCCGTCTTCCGCAGACGGGTTGACGGCAACAGGGGGAACGAACTGCTCGTGCGGCGCGTGGACCGCACCGGCGCGTCCGATCCCGCCGTCGTCGTCTCGACTGACGATGGCGCCCTCGGCCCCACCGGCATCGGCGTCGACGACAGCGGCACGGCCGTCGTCACCTACCTGGACCTATTCCATTCCGCGGCGCGCTTCCGCCGCGTCGCCAGTGATGTCGCCGTGCTCGACGGATCGGAGCTCTACGTCTTTGGCACGGAGGCCGACGACGCGATCGATGTCTCGACGGACGCGGGCAGCCTCCTCGTCACGCGCGGCACGCGGGTTCGCACCTTCGATCCCGCGCAAGTGACCGCCCTCTCCGTCAACGGCTTCGGCGGCGACGACACGATCACCAACAACACCGCCCTCCCCTCCACCCTGCACGGCGGCGACGGCAAGGACACGATCACCGGCGGCTCCGGTCCCGACCGCATCCGCGGCCAGGGCGGCGACGACCAGTTCATCGCCAACGACGGCGCGATCGACCAGCTCTTCGGCGACGGCGGCCGCGATACCGCTGATGCCGAGGCAATGACGAACTGACAAGCATCGAAGTCAACACATGACGATGTCTAACCAAAAGGCGGATCGGTGCAGCAGTATCCATTCCATCGTGCAACCTTCGAAGCGCTCGAACCTCGTCGCCTGCTCAGTGCCGGCGATCAGGACCTTTCGTATGGAGACAACGGCTTTGTAAAGCTCCAGTTCGGAGAAACCGTCTACCAATTCGTTCCCGGCTCCGATCCGCTCGGCGAGGCGACCATTGTCTCGATGAGCGCCGACCAAAAGAGCTTCTCGGTTCGCCGGTTCGACAACGGCATCCCTGATGAAGGTGCGGGTGCGGGTGGAACGCTCGCAACAAACACGCTCCCGTTCACCGTCGCAAAGAACCAACGTGTGACCCCCGATCGCATCTGGTCGCTTTCCGGCGGACGAACGCTCATCGAGTTTGACATCGCAGGAACCAGCCCAGGTCACGAATCCTGTTTCATCCGCCTCAACCCGGACTTCTCGTTGGACAGCACCTACGGCGACGGCGGGAAGCGCTTCTTCAACTTTCGCTTGCCGCGCCAAATGCGTCAGCAGGGCGATATGTTCGTCATCCAGAACGGAACCGGCAATGTCGGACGAGTTACCGACGACCTCCAGCCCGATCCAAGCTTCGGCACCAGTGGCGTCATCGATCTAAGACATGGCGGCCAACTGCTGCTCCAGCCTGACGGCAAGATCCTCGTGGCGGTCAACACCGGCCTGCCCTCGGTGAAAGTCTATCGCTTCACAGCGGACGGCCAAACCGACACGACCTTCGGCGGCGGAGACGGGCTCGCGGTCGGCGGGCTGATTGGCTCCGTGGTGGGCACGGCGCTCGACGCACAAGGACGAGTCGTCCTCACCGGAACACGGGGGCTCACGCGCCTCACTTCGGCAGGGTTGCTTGACGAATCCTTCGGCCAGGACGGCCTGTCGGTTCCGTTCGCCGACTTCGGTGAAGGCAGCACGTTCGGAGCCGTCCTGCCGGATGGAACGATGATCCTGCCCGACGAGTCCCAGGTGCCGGGAGGGGACGCGTTCCTTCGCATCGACGAAGACGGCACGTACGACCAGAGCTTCGGACGCGTCGCGGCGCGCCTTGGAGAGTTTGCGAACCCGCACACGCTCAGCATCACGTTCGACGATCCGCAGACGGCCCAGGTGCAGCCCGATGGCTCCGTGCTCGTCGGAAGACGATTCAGCAACGGTTCATACTTTCAGGTGCGCATCGCGGGTGACGGAAATGATCCGGGCCCCATCACGCTCTCCAACGGCGTGCTGAACGTCGGCGGCACAGAGCAGAACGATCACATCTTGTTTACTCCGGGAAACGAGGAGCCGGTTACCGCGCTGTTGAACAGTGTCGGTCGCCTGTTCCCGCTTGCTGACGTAACAACCTTCCAAGCCAGCGGGGGCGCGGGCTCCGACGTCATTGCCGTTGCCGAGTTCCTGCC
>JBAUGM010000794.1:0-5684 GCA_049679725.1 Tepidisphaeraceae bacterium | reverse complement strand
TGCGGCCACTCTGGCCCGCGCGGGGCATGCCTGCGGGCTCGGCGGGCGCGGGCTTCGACGCCGCGGCGGGGGCCTTCTGCTGTTCCTGCTCGGCCAGCCGCTTCTTCTCCTCCTGCGCCTGCTTTTTCCAGTCCGTGTCGATGTGCAGCGACGGTTGTTCCTCGGCCATGGCAATCTCCGATGCGTTGGTTGTCTTACGATTAGCTTAGGCGGGCGCGGGGGCGACGCAAGGTCGAAACTTCATGCAGGGTGTAACACGAAGCTTCTGAACTCATCTGGACGCATCGGGTGAGCCGCGCGTCCTACGACTTGAGCAACCCCCCGCGCAGGTCCGCCGAGCTGATGCCGCGCTTGGCCATGAGGACGGCTTCGGGGTTGTTCGCCAAACGCATCGCCTCCGTGCCGGTGATGAAGTCGGCCTTGTAGAGCTCGACGAGGTGTTGGTCGAAGAGCTGCATCCCCTGCTCCTTGCCGGCGATCACTTGCGACAGCTCGTGGAGGCGGTCGTCGGCGATCAGCTTCTTTATCATGGGCGTGCCGCGCAGCACTTCGAGCACGGGCACGCGCGCCTTCCCGTCGACCGTGCGCGCCAGGCGCTGGCTGATCACCGCTTCGAGGTTGGCCGCGAGGTCTTCCAGGAGCAGTTGCCGCATGTCGTTCGGAAACATGGTGATGAGGCGTTGCACGGTCTGCGACGCGTTGGTGGTGTGGAGCGTGCTGAAGACGGCGTGGCCCGTGTCCGCCGCCTGGAGCGCGGTGATGGCGGTTTCCTTGTCGCGCAACTCGCCGAGCAGGATGAGGTCCGGGTCTTGCCGCAACGCTTGGCGCAGCGATAGCAGGAACCCCTCCGCGTCGGCTCCCACTTCCCGCTGCGCGACGAGGCTCTGATTGGACGCGTGAACGTACTCGATCGGGTCTTCGATCGTGATGACGCGTTTCTTCTTCGAGCGGTTCACGTGGTCGATCATGGCCGCGAGCGTGGAGGACTTTCCGCTGCCGGTCGTACCGGTGACGAGCACGAGGCCGCGCTCGACGAGCGCGATCTCGCGGAGCACCCACGGCAGGTTGAGCTCATCGAGCGTGGGCACCCGCGCCGGGACCAACCGGAACGCGGCCGCGAGCTGGCCGCGTTCGTAATACGCGCTGACGCGGAAGCGGGCGACGTTGGGGACGACGTGCGCGAAGTCGACGCCGCGCTGCGACTCGAGCCGCTCGCGCTGCGGGTCGGTCGTGATCTGGCTGATCAAATCACGGACGACGGAGGCGGTGAGCGGCGTGCCGTCGACATCGACCTGTCGAAGTTCCCCCTGCACGCGAAACATCGGCGGCGAGCCGACCTGCAAATGCAGGTCGCTCGCGCCCAGTTCGGCCATCTGCGCGAGCAGTTGAGCGGTTTGCATGACGCGCGGCTCCCAGATTGCGAGGGGACGGTCGGACGAGGACGCGACGTGAGTATAGCCCGACGCGCGGGGATCGCCGCAGGAATACGAAATCCGTCGACGGCCCCTGGACGCCGGTGCGCATCGCGCCCGCACGCGTTCACCCGGCCGCAGCGAGGCAGCGATCGATGCGGCTCAGCGTACGGTCACGGCCGAGGAACTCGATGCTCTCGAAGATCGGCGGGCTGATCGTTCCGCCGCTCACCGCAACGCGGATCGGTTGCGCCACCTTGCCCAAGCCAAGCTGCTTCGACTCGCAATACGCGCTGACGGCGCTCTCCAGCGCCGCGGCCGTCCACTCCCCGACGCCCGCGAGGATCGGTCGCAGGTCGCGCAGGGCCGCCAGCCCCTCCCCGTCGTTCTTCTTCAGCACCTTCTCGACCGCGTCCGGCTGATAGGCGATCTCGTCGTCGCGCTGGAACAGGAACCGCGACGCCTCCTCGACGTCGCGGAGCAACCGGAAACCCTTCTTCATCGCCAGCACGCGCGAGAGCGCCGCGTCGTCCGCGCCGTTCAGCGGCGAGTCCGGGTTCACCGCAAGAAAGTCCTTGAACGCCGCGAGCAGGCGCTGCGGCGTCGCGCCCGCGGCGGCCTCGGTGTTGAAGGCGAGGAGTTTCACGCGGTCGAACTTCGCATTGCTCTTGCCGATGCCGTCGATCGTGAAGAGCTGGACCATCTCGTCCATGCTCATCCGCTCGCGGTTCTCTTTGGGGCTCCAGCCGAGCAGGGCGAGGAAGTTGAGCAGCGCTTCGGGGAGGTAGCCGTTCTTGCGGAAGTCGTGGACGAGGATTTCGGGGAGGTCGGATTCCTTCAGGCCGATCGCGTTCATGAGGGCGGCCTGCTCGGGGAGGTCGAGCTGCTTCTGTGAATCTTTGAGCCAGGTCGACAGTCTCTCTTCCGCGAAGCCGCAAGCGGCGGAAACGTCAGAGACCGACCTCTTCGTGCTCTTCATCACTTCTTGCGCGCGCTGGCGGATCTTTTTGTCGCGATCGCGCTTGCTCATCTTTGAACCGTCGGTGTTCATGATGATGGGCAGGTGGCCGTAGACGGGGCGCGGGTAGCTGAGCGCTTCCTGGAGCGCGATGTGGCTGAACGTGTTCTTCGTGTGCTCCTGCCCGCGGAGGATGTGCGTGATGCCCATCTCGGCGTCGTCGACGACGACGGCGAAGTGGTATGTCGGCATCCCATCCGCCTTGCGGATGACGAAGTCCTGCGCCTCCTCGGCGGGCAGGACGATGTCCTTGCCGAGCACGTCGTCGCGGAAGCGGTATTCCTTGACCGGCATCGCGAAGCGCACGACGGGCGTGCGCTTCTCGGCGCGATAGCGAGCGAGTTCGTCATCGGACAGCGTTCGACGCCGATAGATGAACGCCCGCTTCTCGCGCTCCGCCTGCTGGCGCATCGTCGTGAGTTCCGTGGGCGTCTCGTAGGCCTCGTAGGCGAGATTGCGGGCGACGAGGTCGTCGATGATGCGGTCGTAGACGCCCTTCCGCTTCGACTGGTAGACGAGTTGGTCGGGGTTGTCCCAATGCAGGCCGAGCCAGCGGAGGTCTTCGAGGAGCTGTGTCGTCGCCTGCTCCGTGCTGCGCGCGAGGTCGGTGTCTTCGATGCGGAGGAGGAACCTGCCGCCGGCGCCGGCGTGACGCGCGAGGAGCCAGGAGAACAGCGCCGTGCGCGCGCCGCCCACGTGGAGGTAGCCGGTCGGGGAGGGGGCGAAGCGGGATACGACTGGGGTGGTGCTCATCAGCGGCGCGATTATGAGAAGGCGTGCGCGTCTGGCAAGCGTGGTCGAGCGCGCGATCGGCATCCCCGGGACTGCGCTGCGGTCGCAAAGCTCCCTGCGCTACGCCCCGGGGCGTAGCGCGCAGCTCGGAGCCCGGGGATCATGCGCCGTCACGCGGTTGCGGCGCGACGCGCACGTGGACGCTCAGGTAGAGGTTGTGCACCCCGAGGTGCTTTAGGGAGACGGGGATGACCGTGCCGTCCTGGACGGGCGGGGAGATCAGCACGTCGACGCGCGCGACGTCCCAGAACACGCCATGACCGTCGCAGTCCTCGCACGCCATGAAGCCGGTCGAGCCCGTGCCCTCGCAGCGGCGGCACAGGTGGG
Source organism: Tepidisphaeraceae bacterium (assembly GCA_049679725.1). Classification (GTDB taxonomy): domain Bacteria; phylum Planctomycetota; class Phycisphaerae; order Tepidisphaerales; family Tepidisphaeraceae; genus DASYWJ01. Next base: position 2,135 of record JBAUGM010000794.1, on the reverse strand, counting down.
CGATGGGCACGTCGATCGGCAACCGCCCGCCGCGCTGCGCGGCGTCGGCGGAGATGCTCAACTCCACCGTCAGCTCCCGCACCGGCTGGGACTTGGGAATCCCCCGGCCCGTGACGTTGCGCGCGAACTGCTCCGCGATCGCCTCGCGGCCCGGGCTGTGCGTCTCGAACGATTGCATCAGGTCCACCGGCTCGCGCGTGACGAACTGTGGCTCCGGCTCGTCGTCGCCCCTCGACTGGTGCAGCGCGAGATCGTGGTGGAATCGGCGGTTCGGATTGGTCAGCGTCTCGTACGCATCGTAGACGCGCTGGAACTGCCCAATGTCGGCATCGGTGTGATCGGGATCGAACTCGTGACAGAACCGGTGAAACGCCTTGCGGATTCGGTTGACGCTCGCGTCGCGGGGGATGCCCAGGACGACGTAACAATTCGTTGCCATGGCGAGTACCTCCGCATCAGCAACAAGCCAGCATGATACCTCGCCGCGGCCGCGGCTCTCAGAGGGAAAATCAGGGCGATCACCTGTGTCTTACGGAGGGCGAGGCTCCCGCCGAGCCGGGAATCCCTTTGCGCGCTGCGGCTCGGGCGGAGCCTCGCCCTCCCGCCGGATTTCACGTGCGCTCGCGCTAAGCGCCCGATGAGTTCGGCAGCTCCGTTGACGCTCGAAAGAGGGCGCATAGACTGCCCAATTCGCGCGTCGCACCGCGGAGGCGCGTGCGCCGCGCGATCCTTCAGGTTTCGCCTCCGATTCGTGTGAGTCAGCAAGACACTGCGCAATCAAGCAAGGGAAGACCATGAGCCTCAGCATCGAATTCATCCAGGGCCGCCAGATCCTCGACTCTCGCGGCAATCCGACCGTCGAAGTGGACGTGATCCTCGAGGACGGCACGCTCGGTCGCGCCGCCGTCCCCTCCGGCGCCAGCACCGGCGAGCACGAGGCCGTCGAGCTGCGCGACGAGGACAAGAAAAAGTGGCTCGGCAAGGGTGTCGCCAAGGCGGTGGAGAACATCAACTCGAAGATCTTCCCCGAGCTCGCCGGCCTCGACCCGCGCGACCAGGAAGCGATCGACAACCTGATGATCGAGCTCGACGGGACGCCTAACAAGAGCAAGCTCGGCGCCAACGCGACGCTGGGCGTGTCGATGGCGGTCGCAAAAGCTGCGGCGGAGGCGTCAGGGTTGCCCCTCTACCGCTACCTCGGCGGGTCGTCGGCGCGCACGCTGCCCGTCCCGATGATGAACATCCTCAACGGCGGCAAGCACGCGGACAACAACGTCGACTTCCAGGAGTTCATGATCCAGCCGTGGGGCTTCGACAACTTCGCCGACGGCCTCCGCGCCGGCGTCGAGATCTACCACGCGCTGAAGAAGGTCCTACACAAGCAGGGACTGTCGACGGCCGTGGGTGACGAGGGCGGGTTCGCGCCGAACCTGAAGGACAACGAGGACGCGCTGAAGATCATTGGCGAGGCCACTTCAGTGGCCGGGTATGAATTCGGCAAGCAGATTTTCGTCGCCCTCGACCCCGCCGCCTCCGAACTGTGGGACAAGGACAAGAAGGGCTACAAGTTCTTCAAGAGCAACCCCGACAAGATCCTCACGAGCGAGCAGATGGCCGACTACTGGATCAAGTGGACGGAGAAGTACCCGATCCGCTCGATCGAAGACGGCCTGGCCGAGAACGACTGGGCGGGCTGGAAGCTGCTCACCGATCGCATCGGCAACAAGGTGCAACTCGTCGGCGACGACCTGTTCGTCACGAACGTGAAGTTCCTCGAAAAGGGCATCCAGTCGAAGACGGCCAACTCGATCCTCGTGAAGGTCAACCAGATCGGCACGCTGAGCGAGACGTTCGCCGCGGTGAACCTGGCAATGCGCAACGGCTACAGCGCCGTCCTCTCGCACCGCTCGGGCGAGACGGAAGACGCAACGATCGCCGACATCGCGGTGGCGACGAACTGCGGGCAGATCAAAACCGGCGCCCCCGCGCGCAGCGACCGCGTCGCGAAGTACAACCAGCTCATCCGCATCGAAGAGCAGCTCGGTGACGCGGCGGTGTATGGGGCGAAGTTCTGGAATAAGTAACTCTTCGGGGTTTTCCGCGTGAAGCGCCGCCGCTCGCGGCGGGTTTTCTAC
>JBAUGM010000793.1:0-1996 GCA_049679725.1 Tepidisphaeraceae bacterium | reverse complement strand
GATGAGCAGCGGGCGGAAGCGGAGGCCGCGGCGCACGAACAGGCCGCCGACCCCCTTGGGGCCGTGGAACTTGTGCGAGGCGAAGCTCATCGCATCGAAGCCGGCCTCGGCGACGTTGACGGGGATCTTGCCGATCGCCTGCGTCGCATCACAGTGGAACGGGACGCGCCGCTCGCGGGCGAGGCGCGCGACGTCGTGCGCAGGGAAGAGCACGCCGGTCTCGTTGTTCGCCCACATCGCGGTGACAAGGGCGGTGTCGTCGGTGATGGCGTCCTTCAGACGATCAAGGTCCAGCCGACCCTGGTGATCCACCGGAATCTCGACGACCTCCGCCCCCTCCTTCGCGAGCTGCTGGCAGAGCTCGCGGCCGGCGGAGTGCTCGACCGTCGTCGTGACGATGCGCTTTCGGGGCGCGCGGGCGCCCAACAGACCGCGCACGGCGGTGTTGACCGCCTCGGTGCCGCCGCCGGTGAAGAGCAACTCCGCATCGGAGCAACCGAGCAGCGACGCGATCTGCGAGCGTGCCTCGTCGATGCCCTGCCGGGCACGCTGCCCGAAGCGATGGACGCTGGAGGGGTTGCCGTACAACTCCGTCAGGTACGGGAGCATCACGGCAACCACCTCGGGTGCAGGCTTGGTGGTGGCGTTGTTGTCGAGGTAGACGACGTCCATCGCATCCGGATTGTACGGTGCGCTTTCCTCAAGCGTGAAGCGCCGCCGCTTGCGGCGGGTTTCTTTTGCGTCATTTGTCACTCGTCACTGGTCACTTATCACTGGTCAGGGAGAAGAAAGTGCGGCGTCGCGCCCACTGTTTCCTTGACCAGTGGCCAGTGACAAATGACCAATGACAGAGAGAACCCGCCGCAAGCGGCGGCGCTTCACGGGCGCGCCGTGGAGTCGTCCTCCAGACCATCGTTTTCAATAATTTCGAAACTTATGGCACGCAGTCGCGTCGCGGCGGGCGATTTCTATAATCCCGCGCCGTCGGCGCCGCCCGACGTGACGATTGGGAGTAAACGGATGACCTCCAGCCTGGCCGCCCTCACCGCCTGCATTGCACCACAACTCGAAGCGGTGGACCGGCTCTTTCACGAAGAACTTCAGAGCGACCTCCCGTCCGTCAATACGCTCGTGAAGCACGTCAGCCGCTTCCGCGGGAAGATGCTTCGGCCGATGCTCGTGCTGCTGTCGGGCAAGGTCGCCGGGGAGCTGATCGACGCCCACGTGACGATCGCCACCGTTGTCGAGATGGTTCACATGGCCACGCTCGTTCACGACGACGTGCTCGACGAGGCCGAGCTTCGTCGCAAGGGCGCGACGATCAACCACCTCCGCGGCAACGAGGCGGCCGTGCTGCTGGGGGATTACCTCATCAGCCACAGCTACCACCTGTGCTCCGGGCTCGATTCGCAGCTTGCGTCCCGCACGATCGCCCGGACGACCAACCAGGTCTGCGAGGGTGAGCTGCTGCAGATCCACAACCGCAATAACATCGACCTCGATGAAGCGACGTACATCGAGATCATCACCCGCAAGACCGCCGTGCTGTGCGCCACGTGCTGCCGGCTCGGCGGCATCTTCGCCGGCGCGACGGCGGCGCAGGTCGAGCAGCTCGAAACGTACGGCCGATCGCTCGGCGTCGCGTTCCAGATTCAGGATGACATCCTCGACATCGTCGGCGACGTCGAGACGGTCGGGAAGACGCTCGGGATCGACGTGGAGAAGGGGAAGATGACCCTGCCGATGATCCACTTCCTCCGCACCGCGCCGGCCGAGCACCGGGCGCTCTTGCGCTCGCTCCTGGCGGGGCGCGACGCGGACAAGGCGGAGCGGATTCGCAATCTCCTGCTGCCGACGAACTCGATCCAGTACGCGCAGGACCGGGCACGGCAGCTCGTGGATCGTGCGCTGAACGCCCTCGCGGCGTTTCCCGATTCCGAAGCCAAGCGCGTGCTGGAGACGATGGCGCAGTTCGTGATCGCGCGACCCATGTGAC
>JBAUGM010000792.1:0-2569 GCA_049679725.1 Tepidisphaeraceae bacterium | reverse complement strand
CGGGCGAACACAAGGTTCGCCCCTACGAACGGGCCGGTGATTCGCGTCAGGCCGGCGTCCTCCATCGCCAACTGAATTGCCCAGGCGCGGACGTAAGGGTCGGCATCACCTAACGCGCGGTCAACATCGGCTTGCGACAGCTCATCGATGCAGTGCAGTGCCCACATCGCGCGCAGACGATTGGGGGCATGCGAGTTGCCCATCAGAGTCCGTAGACGACCTGCGGCGGCCGGGCGGGCGCCGCGCTCCTGAAGTAAGCGGCGCGAATGACGGACGCGAAACTCGTTGTCATCGATCTGGTTCTGAGCAAGTTGGAGATCCGACAGCTTCCCAAGGTCTTGGTGAACCGCTGGTTGGTTGTTGTAAACGATCTTGAAAATCCGCCCGTTCGTGCGGTCCCAGATTTCCGTCATCGGGTTGTGGCAGGCCTGCTTGTCGTACCAGTCGATGACGTACACCGACCCGTCCGGGCCGTACTTGGCGTTGATCAGCCGCGACCACTTGTCGTTCATCAGGACGGGATCAGGCATGTGGCTGCCGACGTAGCCGGAGCCGGTCGCGGTGAGCTTGTCGTTGTTGAGCCGGTTGCCGTGGATGTTGCTCATGAAGAGCGTGTCGCGGTATTGCTCCGGCCATGATGCGCCAAGGTAGATCATCGCGCCGCAGTGCGCGTGCCCGCCACCGGCAGCGCCGGATTTCTCGTTCGCCGCGTGGGGCCCGCCGTCGCCGAGCCAGTGGACGTGATCGCCGATGTTCTGGATGTCGCGGTAGACGTACGGCGAAAAATGCTGACCCGCCTGGCGCTGGTAGCGCGCGCCCTGGATGACGTGATACAGGTGCGGGATGACGCAGGCGGTCATGAAGGCCTGGCCACGGTCGTTGAAGTCGACGCCCCAGGGGTTGCTCGATCCTTCCGCGAAGACCTCGAAGACGTGCTTGATCGGGTGGTAGCGCCAGACGCCCGCGTTGATTGGGATACGCTGATCGTCCGGCGTCCCTGGCTTGCCGACGCGCGAGTGGGTGAACACGCCGTGACATCCGTAGAGCCAGCCATCCGGGCCCCAGTTGAAACCGTTGAGCGTCTCGTGCGTGTCCTGCCAGGCCCAGCCGTCGAGGAGCACCTGCGGTGCGGCATCTGGCTTGTCGTCTCCGTTCTTGTCGGGGATGAAAAGCAGGTACGGCGCCGCGCCGACCCACACCCCGCCGAAGCCGACTTCGATCCCGCTGACGAGATTGAGACCCTCCGCGAAGACGGTGCGCTGGTCGTGCTTCCCGTCGCCGTCGGTGTCTTCGAAGATGATGATCCGGTCGCGTCCTTCGCCTTCCTTCGCGCGGATCGGATACGTCCACGCTTCCGCGACCCACAGCCTGCCGCGATCGTCGATCGCAAATCCCACCGGCTGGTTGACGTCTGGCTCGCCGGCAAACAGCGTTGCGCTAAATCCCTCCGGCAGCGTCATCACCCTGGCCGCTTCTTCGGGGGGCAATCCCGCGTGCTTCACCGCGTCGGGCGTGAGCGGGATGCGCTTCGTGACCTTCGGCTCTTCGGAGTAGAACTTGAAGTCGTCGAAGTTGATGTGGCCCCAGGAGAAGCTGTGGTCGTCGACGACGCGGAGGAAGATCTTCTTGCCCTGGATCGGGCGCAGGTCGACGACGATCGGCTGCATGTCCTCGGCGTTGTCGCCGGTGGCGTGGAAGAAGAGCTTGTTGCTCCCGTCGGCGAGGACGATGTCGACGGACTCGTCGTCCGCGCCGCCGCCGACGAGGAACATGGCCCAGGGGTGGGTGACGGTGAACGGCTTGCTGGTGAGGATCCCGCGCGGGCCGTCGTTGTTCACTTCGTACGTGCCGATCCAGAAGTTGCCGGCGTGGCGCGAGTGCATGTCCCCGCGGCGGGCGTTGATCGTGTCGCCCTTGATCGGCTGTCCCTCGAACGCGCGAGCGCTGGCGGTCCAGTCGCGGAGGTCGCCGGTCTCGAAGTCGAGGTTGAGCGGCTTGCCGTCTTCCCCGAGGGGGAGGACGCCGGCCGTGCGCGCCTTCGCGTCGTTCGCGAGGTCGTCCGCGCTGCGCGGCGCGGCGCTGGCGATCAGCGCCAGCGAATTGACAGCGAGCGCGATAGCTATTGTGAGCGCAACCACTGATTGGGGCATGGCTCAGATCTCCGCAAGGTCAGGAATGTGGCCCGTAACGGGAAGCGGCGGAAAGTGTAGCCCGTGGGGGAATGGAGTAACAGGGGGGCTCAGGCGTGCTGCTGCGATTGCTGCGCGGGCGCGACGGCGTCCAGGTCGTCCAGCAATTGCGGCATCTTCTCCGCGGCCTGCTCGACGTGCTCGAGGAACTCCAGCGCCTCCTCCGGCGGGAGGTCGATATCCAAGGCCGCGACACACAGTTTCATGCCGTGCAGGCAACCCCGCACCTGATGGCGCGCGTAGCGAAGCGATTCGGGCGTGTTTTCCATGGGGAACGTGCTTTTCTCCTCCCGCCGAGCCGAGCCTACGAGAACGCGGCGGGTGATGCAGCGCCCGAAATGCCGGGGGGGAAGGATGAACCGGGAGGGCGAGGCTCCGAC
>JBAUGM010000791.1:0-3243 GCA_049679725.1 Tepidisphaeraceae bacterium | reverse complement strand
GATTCAAACTGACGTCGTGGTTAGGGCACCTTCATCGGGAAACCAAGTTGATGGAAAGCGACGACGTCGGCGTACATCTTGCCGTTGTCGGGGATGACCGTGTCCTTGGGCAGCCAGCGGGCGGGGTGGGTGGCGGCGCCCTCGTCGAGGTTCTCGGCGTGACCGTCGAAGAACACGGCGTTGAGCCGGTAGGCACCGAACGGCAGGCCGCCCGTTTTCTTGCCGTGACGGAAGGAGTAGACGCGGCCGTCAATGCCCGCGCCGCCGTTGGCGACGGTGCGGTCGTACGCTGCGGTCGAGTTGATATACGCGCCGTAATCGGTGTACGGACCGGAGTTGCGGCCGGGGGAGTTTGGCGTGGGGGCCATGAACAGGTTGTACGTCGGCGCGAGGGTCACCCCGGGGTTATGGAACTTGCCCGCATCGGCCATGAAGATCTTCTCCGCCGACTTACCGACCTTGGTGATCTTCGGCCCGTAGTCCTTGGGGATGCGCGGCCAGCCGGCGCCGCCGCTGATGCGCGTGTGGTCGGTCATGCCGGGGCGGTTATCGCCGGGAGGCAGGGCCGTGGCGGTCGTGAGCAGCATGGACAGGTTCGTGGCATAGCCGAGCGTGGGTCCGGGGCCGGCCTCGGTGTCCGGGGTCGGCGCGAAGCAGGTGCTGATGACGCCCTCGTTGGACGGGCAGAGGAAGCTGCCGATCTCGCGGTAACGACCCCAGCGATCCTTGGCCTCGGATGAATTGGCGACCGGGAGCTTCAGCATCTCGGCCATCGGCCCGCACCAGTCCGCCAGCGCGATGGGCCCGCCGAGGGGCAGGTTGGGGCTGAAGAACGTGCCGATCGTCGTCCACGAATTGGGGACGGTGTTCAGAAAGTGCTTGTTGTTGATACCGGCGCCCAGGATCGCGCCGCGGTTCTCCGCGGCGTACATCGCCATGCCTTGGCCGAGCGTGCGCAGGTTGGCCAGACACGCGAGCGACCTGGCCGACTCGCGCGCCTTGGTCAGCGCGGGAAGCAGCATCGAGATGAGCAGCGCGATGATCCCGATGACGACCAGCAACTCGACGAGCGTAAACCCCCGCATACCCTTACGTGACTTCATAGGAGACTCCCTTCACAACGTGTAATAGTCATTGTTGTCGGGTCCTCGCCGGCGGCTTGTACTCCTCCTTTTTCGGCGGAGGCTGGACGCCAGGCATCGGCGGGGGGTTGTCGGGGCTCACCAGCCGCCCGCAATCCGGACAGAAGGTGGGGCCCGGCTTTCCGACCGTCTCGTTCATCAGTACCGGAAACGGCTTCTTTCTCAGTTCACCCGACGCCGTCCAGAAGCACATCGACGCTTCGTAGCCCGTCTTCTTACCGCTGTACGGTGAGATGACCGGCCAAGCCATGCCGGGCTCGAGTTCTACGTCGAAGGACTTGCCGGTTTCCGAGCAAATGAACGTCCGATCGGTGGAATACGCCGCGGCCTCGGAATCACCGAGGTTGCTCCTGATCGAGATCACCCCCGCGATCATGGCGATGACGGCAAGTGCAATTGCCGTCGCGCGTCCTCCACCCGTACGTAGAAACTCACGAAGCCTTTCCAGCATTCCACTCCGCTTCCGCGGCGCAACTGTGGCCGCCGTCCGGCCTGTTTGGAGGCCGCCTCGGGCAACTGTCTGAAGCTACGACCAAACGTCCGGACGTGGTAAGCGGAGCGATGCCCTTTCCGCTGAGACGTCAAGTAAGTTTACCACAGCTTGCTAACCCGGATGCAAATAAACCGCGCAATCAAACAGGCGGTGAGCGCCCAAAGCCACGCGACGTGATGCAAGATTCGGGCCGCAGGCGGGATGCGCGGGGAGGCGGCGTTTTTCAGGCTTCGATCTGCCCCGCCGACTTCTGCACGTGCTCAAGGATTCGCTCGTCCGCCTCCGTCCACTCCAAATCGCGGCGCGAATAGGCAGCCTTCATGACTTTGACGGCCTTGTCGATGCGGTAGGGCTCCGTGCCCTTGTCGGTGAGGAAGCTGAGGCTGGGGACGAAGCTGGGGGCGAAGCCGGAGAGGGCGATCATGCTGCAGAAGCCGACGTAGGTGCCGGTCATCAGGCGCGTGCCGATCGCGAGCTTCACGTGGTCGCCGATGAGGGAGCCGAAGAATTGCCGGCCGGTATGGATCGTCTTCGATCCGATGTGGATGGACACTTCGCCGTAGGTATTTTTCAGGTTGCTCGTCGAGGCGCCGGCGCCGAAGTTGACCCACTTGCCGACGTAGCTGTGGCCGAGGAAGCCGTAGTGGCCCTTGTTGGAGTGGCCGAGCATGATGGAGTTTTCGATCTCGCCGCCGACCTTGCAGAGGCGTCCGATGCTCGTGCCGCCGCGGATGATCGTCATGGGTTGGACGGTGCTGTGCGGTCCGATGTAGGTGGGGCCCTGGATGTAGGCGTTCGCGCCGACCTTGACACTGTCGCCGAGGACGACGGGGCCTTCGGAGGCGTCGAGGACGCAGCCGGGCATGAGCTTCACGTTGTCGCCGAGCCAGACGTCATCATCGTTGATGAAGTGGTGCGGCCCGGCGGGCTTGGGCCGGGGCTTGCCGTGGAGCTGCGTGGAATCTTCGATGAGGGATTCATCGTTCCAACTGATCAGGTCGGAGAGCGACTCGACGATGCGCGCGCGGGGCGTGAACTGGGGGAGGTCGTGGATCTTCATCCACTTGTCGGTGCGATTGAGCCCGTCGGCCGGCGCGAGGCCGGGCATGTGGACGAGCGCGTTGTGCACGCCGCCCTCGCCGATGGCGGCGTAGGGCTCGGTGGGGTAGCCGAACTTGCGGAAGTGGAGCGTGCGCCCGCTGACGAGGGTGGCCGGTTCATCGTCGAGCGGCTCGTTGACGGCGCAGGGGATGGAGAGCTTGGAGAGCACGCGCGTGCGCACGGACTCGGCCAGTTCCGGGCGCACCCAGAGCGTCAGCCGGGTGGGCGCGAAATGGCGGAGCTGTTTCTCGAACAGCGTGGACATGCCCGTGGAGAGCATGAAGACGGGCCGGTTCAGACACAGCGGCGCGAAGGAAGGCCAGCGCGACCCCTCGAAGATCACGACATGCATGACGTTATGATACCGGTCGGGGCGGGAAATCCACTCCGATTTTCGACGCCGATTGCTACCGCGGGCGTTGATATTCCGGGCGGCGGGGCAGGGCCTTTCAGTTCTCCGGCATCTTCCGAAAAATGCGACCGCGAAGGGCGCGATGGCGCGAAGGG
>JBAUGM010000790.1:0-2439 GCA_049679725.1 Tepidisphaeraceae bacterium | reverse complement strand
ACGTTCCGCCAGCGGCTGGAGCAGATCTACGCCGGCGGGCTCGAGTTGCCGTCGCCGCTTTCGCGCTCGCCGCAGCAGCACGCGCTGCACGCGTTCGCGCGGACGATCGAGCGGTTTGACGTACGGCCGGAGCACTTCCTGCGCTTCGCCGAAGGTCGGGCGCGGGATGCGACGATCACTCGATACCCCACGTGGAGCAAGCTCGAGCAGCACTGCCGCGCGATTGGCGGCAGCGTCGGGGCGGCGGTGGGCGAGGTGCTCGGGTTGCAGCATTCGGAGGCGCATCGGGGGATGGAGCAACTCGGCATCGGGTTGTGTCTCACGCAGATCCTGCGCGACATCGCGACCGATCGCGATCGTGGGCACATTTACATCCCGCTCGAAGATCTGGCGCGATGTCGGTACAGCGAGCGCGACCTGTTGTCGGGCGTGGTGAACGATCGGCTGCATGAGCTGTGGAAGTTTGAGGGAGATCGCGCGAGGGGACTGCTCGTGGAAGGGGCCGAATCGATTTGCTGGATCGCGGGTGACAAGTCGCGGCTGATGGCGAGCGTGCTTGTGATGCTGGCGGAAGCGACGTTGCGCCGCACACCGATGCGGTCGAAGCTGACGACCGCGATGCGCCTCCGCCAACTCCCCGCCGCGTTCCGCCTCGCCCGGCGCGAGGCTGGCGCGCCGCTGCCGTTCTCCCTGTAGGGGCGAACCTTGTGTTCGCCCGTCATTATTCGGAAAGGAAGGGCGAACACGAGGTTCGCCGCTACGAGGGGCGTCGTCATGCGTCGTCATGGAAACTTCAGCTTCATCACGTACGCCTCCCACTTCGCCGCAAACGCCGACATGTCCTCCTCGCCGAGCGTTTTCTTCAGCGTGTCGTACCCCGTCGGGTCTTCATCGACGTTCGCCATGAATGCGCGCACGAACTGCGTGAGCAGTCCCTTCTCCTGCAGGTAGTAGCAGAGGTAGCGCGCTTGCGCGTAGTTGTCCCCGCGATCGTCGTTGTAGAACTCGTCCTGCTTTGTCGCGATGAGCTTCTCGAACGACGGCAATCGCTTCGCGCGGATCGCGCGCTGGAGGCCGGCAAGGCGCCAGTTCGTCAGCCCGATGATCCGCCCGTTGCGCTCGGCGCTCTGCTCATAGAGCGACCCGAGCCCCTCGTTCAGCCACGACGGGCATTTCGGGAAGTTCGCGGCCACGAATGGGTGGACGATCTCATGCACCAGCGTCCCGCCGCCCGTGGCGATGTTCATGACCAAGGCGCGGTCCGACGGCGAGTAGTACCCGTACGGCGTGTGCGGCAGGCTCCCGAACAATCGCTTCGCGTTGCGCTCGTAGCTGGGCTTGTCCTTGAACAGCCACACGTCGATGACGTGATCCGGGTCGACGTCGAAGTAATCCCGCTTCAGCTTCTCGACGGCCCAGCCGACGGTGTCGGTTGCGCGGCGGCGCACCATGCCGGGCGACTCGTCGCCGATGACGACGAACGGTTTCTCGACGACGACGGTGAACTCGTCGGACAACCGGTCGCGCAGTGCGTCGACGTGTCTCGCGAAGTCGGCGTCGGTGGGGCGGGTCGTGGGCGCCGATGCCAGCGCCGGTTCGCCGCGCGCGACGAGTGATGCGCAGGTAATGGTCAGGAGCGTCGTCACCAGGGCGCGTAAGAGAAGTTGAGAATCGCCCTCCCTCTCCCCGGTTTTTGGGGAGAGGGCGGGGGAGAGGGGCGAGACGCGCACAAGGTCGAGCACCGTTGGATCTCGCCGATCCGCGCCAGTCCTGGAATCGACCGGTGTTCGGCGCGCCGCGCCGCTCGCCCCTCTCCCCTGCCCTCTCCCCGGAGTACCGGGAAGAGGGAGTGAAGACCTTCCCAAACGCGCTTTGTGGATGGCGGTTCGCATCACACACGATAGACGCTGGCGAAGGTCGCGAGTTCCACGCCCGCTTGTGCCGGCGAAGCCGTTGCACAGAATACCGCCGTGCCGACGCTGCCGCTGCTCGCGAACCTCACGCCCGCCACTGCCGATACCCACGCCGATGCGCCGCGCCGCGTGCTCGCGCCGGGCGGGTACGAATGGTGGCACTTCGAGGCGTTCGACCCGAGGGCCGACGTGCGCATCGTCGTGATCCTGTTTGACGGCAACCCGTTTCATCCCGGCTACCTCCGCCGATACCAATGGTACCGCCGGCTCCCGACGCGCGTGCACCCGCCGGTGCCGCGGGACTTTCCGTGCGTGTTCGTGCGCGTCTACGAGAAGGACGTGTTGGTGGCGGGCACGACGTGGCAGCACGACCCGGGCGCGTGCAATCCGACAACGCGGGGCGTGCGGATCGGCGCCGACGGTTTCACGCGGCTCGATGATGGGACGCTTCGCCTGACGGTCGGCCGATCGCTCGACCTCACGTTCCGCCCGCGCGGCGCGCGACCCGCCGCCGAGGCCCGCCCCA
>JBAUGM010000789.1:0-2245 GCA_049679725.1 Tepidisphaeraceae bacterium | reverse complement strand
CCGCCCGAGCCGGGTTCTCGATCGCGCGACGAACGACCCGGCTCGGCGGGAGCCTCGCTCTCCCGGGAGCGGAAGGCGCGGCGTGCTCTTTGACAACCTCTGCGGGCATTCACGGGCGGGCGCGTGTGGCACGGGTTTCCCAGCCCGTGCGGTGCGAGAGCGCATGGGTTGAAAACCCATGCCACGAAAAGCGTCCGCGACGTTGCACTCGTCGGCGCATGTCCCATAACGCGGGGGCGCCGGCGAGAGCGCAAACCGTGCATTTTCTTGACCGTACGTATCGTGGGCCGGTAGATTGACGACTCGGCCAGCGGCAGGCGGACATCCCCCCTCCCGACCCGGGCGGGCTCGAAAGCCCGTCTTCGAAATAGACGCACACCCTGGGGCCTGTAGGTGACGCAAGTGTACGGTCGCGTCGCCGGGCCCGCCGCAGCGCGTTCGGAGGTTTCTTTATGCCCCCCATCGGTCAGCAAGGTTCGCGGGGAGCGTTGATCACCTGGTCGGTGATCTGCTCCATCCTCTTCGTCACGGCCACGATCTTCGCGATCTACTTTTACGTGGTCGCGAACGAAACGCAGGGCAAGCTGGGCGACCAGCAGAAGAAGTACGCCGACGTCGTCAACGACTCGAACCTGACCGGTCCGGTCGTGACCGAACTGACGCGGTTGCGCGCCGAGGCCGATCAGGCGCCGGTGCTGAACCCGTCGATGCCGGCGCTGGACGTCGCCGTGGCGCAGCGCAACGCGCTGATGTCGCTGGTGGGCGGCCCCGCGGCCAAGCCGCAGACCGCCGTCAACGACGCCAAGCGCACGATGGCCGAGACGGCGCAGAAGCTGAAGACGGCGAATCTCACCCTCCCCGTGGATAACAACCTCGTGCTGGCGGTGACCACGCTGGCCGGTGGGTTGCAGGCGCGGATGGACGAGATCGCGCAGCTGAACCAGCAGCTCGCCGCCTCCAAGCAGCAGCAGATCAGCGACCAGCAAGCGCTGCAGGCGGCGACGGCGAAGATGGAGGAGACGATCAAGCAGGTCCGCGCCGAAGCGGGGACGGCCGTGGAAGGCGCCAAGACCTATCAGTCGACCAAGGACGCCGACGTGCAAACGATCACCGCATCCGCGACCGAAGCGCAGAAGACAGCGCAGGAAGCGCTGGCCGCCCGCGACCTCTCGATCAAGGAGCGCGACCAGAAGCTCACGCAACTCCAGCAGGATTTCGACGCCCTCAAGGAGCGTTTCTTCGGCCGGCGCGCCGACACCGTCAACCCGACGATCCGCCAGGCCGACGGGCACATCGTCCGCGTGCCGAGCAAGGACATCGTCTACATCGACATCGGGCAGTCCGACGGCGTTCCGCCGGGCATGACCTTCGAGGTCTACGACAAGAACGAGGGCATCCCGACGGTGCCGACGAACGTGCAGAACAACGACGACCCGACGCTGCCGGTGGGCAAAGCGTCGATCGAAGTGATCAAGGTCCACCCGACGATGAGCCAGTGCCGCGTGACGCGCAGCGCGCCCAGCGCGGTCGTCTCCGACGGCGACCCGATCGTCAACCTCGTGTACGACAAGAACACGAAGTTCAACTTCCTGGTCTACGGCAACTTCGACATGGACCAGAACGGCCAGGCCTCCCCCGCCGACGCCGACGTCATCAAGCGGCTGGTCACGAGCTTCGGCGGAACCCTGACCGACAAGGTCAGCGTGGCCACCGACTTCGTCGTGCTCGGCAAGGAGCCACAGATCCCGGTCTTCGACGCCGAGGAGCGTGACAACCCGTTCAATCAGAAGCGGCTGCTCGAAGCGCAGCAGGAGCTGGACGCGTACCTGAACGTCCTTGGCGCCGCGACGGCCATGCGCATCCCGGTGCTGAACCAGAACCGTTTCCTCTACCTCGTCGGGTATTACAACCAGGCGACGCGGTAGGCCGCACCGGGGCCGCAAGGCTCTTTGGCAACCGAGAACGAAGAAGCGGACGCACCGATCGGTGCGTCCGCTTCGCGTTCGTGGCCGGCGGGAGGTTGAGGCTCCGCCCGAGCCGTCTTTCCCGGAGGACGCGCAGACGGCTCGGCGGGAGCCTCGCCCCCCTCGCCCTCCCGGCGTATCGCGCGGGGCGAGTCATACGGCTCAGGATTTGATTCGCGCGCTTCTGTCATCCTGAGGTACTCCGAAGGATCTTGCCACGAACATGAGGGCCTCCCCGATTTCCGCTAGATCCTTCGGAGTACCTCAGGATGCAATACTGT
>JBAUGM010000788.1:0-2388 GCA_049679725.1 Tepidisphaeraceae bacterium | reverse complement strand
CGGTGGCTGTTCGCCTAGGCGTCATTTTGTCGTAGTCGCGGCGGGAGAACCTTTGGGCGCAAGACGTGGGGTCAGGACGGCCACGCGGCGGTCCCACTCTTTTGATCTCCGTACCTCGACGGCGCGCAAGCCACACACACGCAGGGCGAGTTTGAGAAGCCGGCGCAGTCGAACGTCCACCGGCGCGCCGCCGCGTACGGACCGCGTGTCAGGCATGGGCTCCAGGACGATGACGATGCGCTCGCGAGTCACCGCGCCCCCCTTGGTGAAAATGGGTAAGAAGATGGCACCCTGCGTTCACTGCTCGGCCGCCGGGTGGCAGGTGGCAGCCGGTGGCAGCGTTTCCGGATTAACCTTCCGTGTGCGCGCGCGCGTATGCGCCGATATGGGTATTTGCCTGCCACCCTGCCACCGCATGCCTTGGCGGGGGTAAAAACGCGGTTTTCACTTGGCTTGCCTGCCACCGGATGAGTCCGCTTGACGGTGTAGAGGGGCAAATCAATGGATGAGTCCGGTTGAGACAGGACAATGGATGAGTCCGTTTGAACTGGCTGGTTACTCATCGTTCGCCACCTCGTTTGAAGCCGCCAGGGCGATGCCTCGGAAGCCTCGGACGGCCGCGCCGGAGATCTTCCACTTGTCATCGCTGATGCCCTCGCGGCGCCGGATGGCTTCGTAGAACACCCCCCGTTCAAGCGGCCGGCGTTCGTTCAACGTGCGGGCCCACGACGTGTAGGCCGCCAGCAGTTCGATGCGCGAGACGCGGAACGTGGCAGAGCCGACGATGCACCTCTCGCTGATGAAGTCCGCCAACTCATCGGCTTCGTGCCGGTAGTCGGCGGTTGCGATGAGCACTTCCTGCGGCGGTTGCATGCCGTGCCGTTGCCAATCCACACAACCGCGCACCGCCCAGGCCAGGATGCCGGGATACTCCCCCCTCAATTTCTCGATGAGGTTCGGGTCGCGCTCTGCCGGGGGGATGGTGACGCCGAACGGGATGACGCGCAGGCGACGCCAGACGGCCTCGGTGTCTTCGGTGAGGCGCGGGCGGCTGTTCGTCACGAGCATCGTCTTGTGCGTCCGCTTGAAGGTGAAGTAGTTTTGCCGCATGAACCGCGCGGTAATCGTCGCGTCGCCGGTGAGCCGCTTGACGAGCTGCAACCGCAGCGTGGCGCCCGATTCGGTTTCGGAAGCGATGATGACGCGTTTGCCCTTGAGGCTCGCCAGTTCTGTCGGATGTTCGGTCTGCCCGTTGCGCGAGACGAGCAAGCTGTCGGGCGCGACGCCGGCGAACGATTCAAGCAGCCCGAGAAGGGTGTCGCAGAACACGCTCTTGCCGTTGGCGCCGCAGCCGTAGGGGATGTACAGCTCGTGCACGTTGGCCGCGCCGGTGAGGCACAGTCCGAAGATGCGTTGCAGGTAGCCGGCCATGTCGGCATTGCTGTCCATGGCCCGTGTGAGGAATGCATCCCACGTCGGCGCTTTCGCGTCGGCGTGGTACGGGGTTGTCAGGCAGCGCGTGAACAGGTCCTCGCGCCGGTGCGGTCGCAGGCGAACGTCGCCCCCCGATAAGTCCAGCATCCCGTTTTCGACGGGCAGCAGGTAATCGTGCGCGTCCAGTTTTTCGCCCGTGACGGTGATGCCGGGCTCCGTCTTGAGCAGCGTGAGCACGCCGGCGACGCCGGCGGCGCTTTCGGCGCGGGCGGCGAACTGCTTGACGGCCTTCGCGTCCAGGCCGGCCAGGCGTTCGGCGGTGGATTTTGCGACGGCCTTGGCGCACCGCGCGACGTGTCCGGTGTCATCGGCCCAGCATTGTTCGTTGAAGACGATGAACCTGCCGGTATCGAAGTTGTGGCGGATGTCCGCGCCGAACTGCCGGGCGACGGCTTCGGCGTTGGCCAGTTCGGTCGCGCGGTCGCGATCGTCATCGTCCACGCCGTTCCCGCCGGCGGGGGCGTACTCGTCGAGGATGGCGTCGAGGGTGCGCTTCATGCCGCCGCCTTCCACGCCGCGCGCAGTTCGAGGAACAGCGGGCCCAGCGCGTCAAACGCATCGTCAACGTCGCTGGTCGTCGCCGCGCGCGCCAGCGTCGCGCAGCTCCACAGCGCGCCCGTGCTTCCGGCGGGCGTCGCATCATCCCAGCGGTTGACGCGGCGCAGGTTGAAGCGCGCGCCGTGCAGCGCGTCGAGCTTCTGGCGGTCGCGATAGTGTTCCAGGGCGATGAAGATGGCGCGGTGGTCGTCGTGATCGAAGTGCTCTGCGCTGATGTCCTCGCGCAGCGCGCGTGCGATGCCGCGCGGGTGGCATCGGATCAGCGCGACGATGCACGCGTGCGCGACGCGGCTGTTATGCGTCGCCTCCGCCGCCGCCCGGTCGAAGTCGTCGAGG
>JBAUGM010000787.1:0-1851 GCA_049679725.1 Tepidisphaeraceae bacterium | reverse complement strand
ATCTTCGCGGGACCCGTGGGCGTCGGGAAGGCGACGACGGCCCGCGCGCTCGGCGCGGCGTTCCTGTGCGAGCAGCCGAACGGCGCCGATGCGTGCGGAACGTGCGCGAGCTGCCGCGTGCTCCATGCGGACGGATCGACCAGGCTCGCCGCGGGGGGGCTCGCCGCAGGCAATCACCCCGATTTCCACGTCATCGTCAAGGAGCACATCCGCTTTCACGATAAGGGCGGCAAGAGCAAGGGGATCAACCTGTCGATCCACGTCGTCCGGCCGGAGCTGATCGAGCCGGCGAGCCGCAAGGCGGTGATGGGGCGGGGGAAAGTCTTCGTCATCGAGCAGGCGGACCTGATGACGGATGATGCGCAAAACGCCATGCTCAAGACGCTGGAGGAGCCGGCGGGGCGGACGCTGATCATCCTGCTCACCGATCAGCCCGGCGCGCTGCTGTCGACGATTCGCAGCCGCAGTCAGCTCGTGCAGTTCGCGTCGCTCGATGAATCGCTCGTCCGCCGGGAGTTGGAGCAGCGCAGGATCGACGGGACGACCGCCGCCGATGCGGCGGGGTTGTCGGAAGGGTCGCTCGGCGTCGCGCTGAAGTGGATCGAGGACGGCGTGATCGAGCGCGCGCGCGACCTGATCGCGCAGGTCGACGACCTGCTCGGCGGCGCCGCGCCGCAGGACTTGCCCGACTGGTTCAAGAAGTCGGCCGACGCGTACGCGGAGAAGCAACTGGAGCGCGACGAGCTGTCGAGCAAGGACCAGGCGACGCGCGAAGGGCTGAAGCTGTACCTGCACGTGGCCGCGACGCGCTTCCGCAAACGGCTCGGGGAGACGTCGGACGCGGATGAATTGGAGCGCGCGTGCAGCGCGATCGACGCGATCGCGCGCGCCGAGGAGTACCTGGACGCGAACGTGAACGTCGCGCTGACGCTGCAGCAGTTGTCCGTGACGCTGGAGCGGATGCTGGCTTCTTGACAATCAAGCGAATTTTCAATTTTCTCGGCCAATTCGCGGAAAAGGCGTTGACGAGACGGGGGGTCATCCCTATGGTACGCGGCGATTGACCGCCTAAGCATTCCGAGCCTTTCGGGATGCGCGGGGAACCCAACGCGGGCCTTGTGGCTCGCGTCGTCACAACCGGTAGCCAGTCCGGTGCGTGACAGGGGCACATCGGCGTCCGCAATACTGCGGGTCGTCGAGGGAGACTTTCAACTCCCAGCCCGTCAGCTAACCCCGTCGGCATATGAAAGGGATCATCGCCTCTACGGCGCAGAGATCCTTCTGTTCATCTTATCGTCGTCTCCTTTTCGGTCCTTCCGTGCGCGGGCTTTTGGCGCGGGGACGGAATGAGGCGCGACCATGCGGCGCCCACGCGGGCGCAGGGAGAATCTGCGATGGCTTCCGAACAAGCCGAATCGCTTCGCAAAGCGATCGAAGGTCTGATCAACGCCAAGTTGCGCGACTTGGTTCGTCCCGGCGGGGTCGACCGCCTGGTCGCAAACCGGATGACCGGCGTGGCCGCCTATGAGATCCGTGATGCCGCCAAGAAGCTCGATAAGGTGATTGCCGAGGCCTTCGAGAGCACCGACGTGACGGCGGGCGGGCGCGAAGGCGAGTACGGGTTCCACAACTAAACCGCGACGTGAAACTGCCCGAAGTAAGGTGGGCAGACGCGAATCGAAACATCACCCCGCCAAAGGGAAACACGTTGCATCCTTTGGCGGGTGATGTTTTCGCGTCCCTCGCCCCCCATTACCCGATCAGCTTCACATTCAGGGTCGCCGTCGTCGTCGTCGTCGTCGTCGAGCGAGGTTCGGGCGAGAACTTTCAAGCCCCCGGCCTCGTACGATC
>JBAUGM010000786.1:0-8417 GCA_049679725.1 Tepidisphaeraceae bacterium | reverse complement strand
GGCGGCCATCCGCGCTCAGCCGAGCGCGGCCTCATTGAAGCTCGTTGGCCGGTTCGGGGGATGAGAAAAATCGCCGCCCATCCGCGCTCAGCCGAGCGCGGCCTCATTGAAGCGCCCTGCCGAAGCTCGAACGGTGCAGCGGCTACATCGCCATCCGCGCTCAGCCGAGCGCGGCCTCATTGAAGCCGGTTCGCACCGTGTGACAATTCAACGGGTTAGGCTCCATCCGCGCTCAGCCGAGCGCGGCCTCATTGAAGCAGTTGAATGAGTGCTGAAGGCGGCGGTTTGAGTGACCATCCGCGCTCAGCCGAGCGCGGCCTCATTGAAGCAATCCTTCGTGGGCGTGCAACTCGAAAACCAGGAGCCCATCCGCGCTCAGCCGAGCGCGGCCTCATTGAAGCGAAATAGAAATTGAACGTGAAGGCGAGGACGGATCCCCCCAGCCACTCACCGCGAATAGACTCGTCCGCGCGGTGATTGCTGGGTACCCCACGGGCTAAGGGTTCTTTGATCCTCGTCGTTGACGACCATCCCGACACCGCCGAACTGCTCGTCCGGCTGCTCCGCCGCAGCGGCTTGGAGGCAGCCAGCGCCGGCCGCGCCCACGATGCGCTGGAATACCTTCGCGGCGACTCCCGCCCGTTGCCGAGCCTGATCATCCTCGACGTGACGATGCCGGACATGGACGGCATCGCCTGCCTCCGCGCGATCCGCGCCGAGCCGAAATGGGCGGACGTGCCGGTCATCATGTACACCGCGGACTTCGGCTTGGAGCGGATGCACGAGGCCCTGCGAATGGGGGCGGTCGGGTACGTGGTCAAAGGCGTCATGCGGTGGGAGGACTTCCTCGCGATCATCCATCAGCACAGGCGCGGCATCCCGGGCAGCGCGTGACGCGCGCGCCAGTTGACGAACGCGCGCGCGCCGGTTGACGCGCCGGGGCGCGTGAGCTATATCACCGTCTGACGGCTTGATGACGAAGCCGCACTTCTGCGACGTTCACCGCACAGGGTTGACCGATGACACGAAAACTGGCGCCGGACGATTTCGCGCCCAACCGCCGCGCGGAGCCGCGCCTCGCCGCGGCGCGGACGATCGAGGTGCTGCCGTGCAAGGCGACGGCCACGCAGTGGGGGTTCATGCCCGCCGAGCTGACCGACTGCTCGCTGCACGGCCTGGGTTTGCTGCTTCCCGAGCCGATGGACGTCGGCCAGCAGTTCCTGGCCAAGCTCAAAGCGCGCGACCGGGTGCGGCTGCTGCTCTACACCGTGCACAACTGTGCCCAACAGGACCGGTCGCGCTACCGCATCGGCGCGCGCTTCAGCGGGTTCGCCGCGCAGGAGTTCGACGAAGACCTGCAAGCCGTCCTCGACGGCCTGAGCGGACGCGCGTAGGAAATGCGCCGGGGACCCGGTACAACGGCTAGATGCCCCTCAGCCTTGTTCGACCCCGGCGCTTTTTTCCTTTTTTTCCGCCCGATCGGTCACCACGCAGCGCCGCTCTTTTCGGCGCCGCACGCTCGTCAAGGGCGATTAGGGCTCAAGCCCGCGCTTGCCAGTTCAGTCGTTCGGTAACGTAATCCTCACGTACCGGATGACAGATGAGCGCCGTCCGCAGACGTCCGGCCAGCTTGTCAGGGATGATCAGTTCGTCCCACCAGTCGCCCGTTCTGGGTTGGCGATTCCATTCGTGCTGCAAATGCGGCGGGAGCGCAATCCCCCTTGCTCCGATGATGTTGTTCCACGCCACGTCATCGACACAGCAAAGTATCTCGTGGCCTGGAACATCCAGACGCCAAAGTACCCTCGGGGTCCTGGTGCGCGCGATCTGGTCACCGGTGGTGTAGCACCAAACGATCTGTCCGTCCGGCTGTCCGATCCTCGGCCACAACTTGTGGTACGCGTCCTTGATCCCGTGAACGCTCGTGTAATAGTGCGACTTCAAATGGTTAACGGTGCCATCAATCAAGGAGAACGATGGATCGTGCAAGCTCCAGAGTTTCATAGCGCGCCTCCGCGCGGCGTCTCGCTGCGCGACGTCGCCGCTGAGCTACGCGGCGTCGCCGCTCAGCGCCCAGATCGCGCCGACGCATACCAGGAGGATCATCGCAAGCTCCTGGGCGTTCTTCTTGCTCGCCTTGGGAAGCACCACGTCGCGGACCTGTTGGAGCGCCGCGTCACCATCGGCGGCGGATGCCGCCGAGACGTAATGGATGTCGCCGAGCATTGCGGGAAGGGCGCTGTCGTCGAGCTTGACGGGGAGGATGAACCTGCGCGACGACACGGCCGCCTTCACCTCGTCGTCCACGAATCGCGATGCCGCGGCCTGCGCGCTCCATAGCAGCAGGAACACGTCGCATTTCTCGACCTCCCGCATGATCGTCGGGGTCACCGCGTCGCCGGGGCGGAACGATTCCTTGGCCAGAAAGACGTGGCCGCGGCAGCGCTTGAGCTCCTCCCGAACCCGCTGGGCCTGCTCGAGGTTCTTGTGGGAGTAACTGATGAACACCGAGAACATGCCCCATTTATCGGCCCGGCGGCCGTCCGCGGTTTAGTACGTTGGCGGGCATTCGCCTACCTTTGCCTGGATCGCGCGCGTCGCGAACGCGGAAAGGTGACATCCGCGAATGCCATTCGGTTAACGATTTTCACCGTAGTTTGCTGAGCATTTCAACTCCGCACGCGGACGCTTCATCAGGTTGTATTGCTTGAGCCGCCTGCGAATCACACGGGGCTCGCGCCGGCTGAGGCGCTGCGGGCTGACGATCAATTGCTCCACGCCCGCCAGTCCCAGCAGGCGGCAGCAGACCCAGCGCAACGCATCGATGAAGCTGACGCGCGCGATGCTCACGTGTTGCTGCACGGCCGCGTGCAGCATCGCCAGCCGCACGAGGTTGTAAACCAGCAGGTAAACCGCCAGTTCCTTCATCACGCCCTCGACGCTTTGGCACTTGAGCACCTTCATCTTCATCGTCGTCGACGGGCAGCGCGGCTACTGCATGCACTTGGCAAGAGTCAGGAACGGCTGCAGGTCCATCCACGCCGGCGGCTTGGCCGGACGACGCCAACGCTCGATGCCACGCGCTTTGCCGGTCTTACGCCGCTGATGCAGACGAAAGCAGCCGAACACGCCGCGCAAGTTCAACAGCGCCATGTGTGCATAGCTCCCATAAGCGCGATCGCCCAGCAGAATGTCGCCGTCGCGCAGCATCGGGTGCAGCTGTGCCACGTGCCACAGGTCGTGCTCGAACAACGGCAATGCCAGCATCCGCACGAACAGCCACCGCTTCCCGGACGAACCGACGGGAAGGATCTTCTCGATCACCGACAAGCACTTCCCCACCCTCACCGGCGACGGCGTCTCCACCATCGAGCAGCTCATCTGGCAACATCCCCGCTACCGTATGCAGGCCGCACGTTTGCTCGCCCGCCACGCGCCCGGTCGCGATCGCGTCCTGGGCACCCGCGAGCGCCATCCCCTCGCCATCGCCGGCCACCACTGCCGGTGGCAGGTGGAGACGGTCGTGAGCACGCTGAAGCGGAACCTCGGCTCGACGCTGGCTGGCCGCACCGCGCGAAGCCGCCACCGCGACCTGCGGTTGAAGGTGCTGACGCACAACGTGAAGATCATCAGTCGTGAGTCAGAAGTCGAGACAGAGCAGAATGCTCCTTTTTTCCACCTTTTTCCGCCCGGCACAAGGCTCGGGCCGTTTGGAAGTGCGCGGAATCATCCCGCCGGCTGCAGCGCGTCGGCGGGCTCGAAGATCTCCCGGCCGTCGCTTTCGGGCAGGGCGTGCGGTGCGCGGCATCGGCGGCAAAGGGCTTCCTCGATCGGCCTCGGTCGGCCGCAGCCCGGACATCGCTCGCGCACGGACCGTTCGTTGAGGCTGAGCAGGACCACGACCCCCGCGGGACCCAGCAAGAGGTTTGCGATCGTCCACGCGACGACGCGCATCGGCGCGAACCCGTACCACCTCGCGAGGACGATCGTGACCAACGCACAGATGACGCCCGACACGATCATGCACCCGACGTAGAGCCGCCAGTTTCCGCGCATCCCTTCGCGCAGGTCGGCGACGCGGTCGAGGCGCAGCCCGCGGTAAATCGGCACGCCGGCCAACGGGGTGATCAATCCTGCGAGCGCCGCCTGCGGTGTGGATGCGGGCGACAGGCCCGGCAGCCACGGCAACTCCGCCCGGCGAACGAGTCGCCCGTCCATCGCGAATTCGAACACCTGCTCGGGAGCCCGTGCCGCGGCCCCGTCTGGCCTCGGCCGCGCGTTCACTACGACGTTGCCGCTGAACGGGATGATCCCGACGCGCAGCTCGGCATAGCGATCGTGGTCCACGTCGAATGGCGCGGACATCGCCGTCGCCCCGGACGGATCGATCAGGTGCAGCCGGCGAGGTGTCACGACGACCGCATACGTCGCCCCGCCCGGCGGCGACAGTTCCCCGGCGGAGATCACCTCGTCGCCCCGCGCCGCCGTGAAGATCGGCCGGACGCGCCGCTCGTCCAGTTCCATCCAGTACACGATCGATGGGAACGCCAGTGTGTGGAACTTGATCTGGTTGAGCGCGTTCAACGGCGTGCCGGGGAAACGCTCGGCCACGCGGCCCGATCCCGCCACGAATCCTTGCGGTCCGATCGAGCCCGTGAGGAACCAAGATTTACCGTCGTACAGTTCGATGACGCCTCGCGCGATGTTGAACCACGCCCAACCGCGCGGGTCGGAGGGATTGCGATACCCGCCGTTGAGCGGGCGGACCATCGACGACATGCTCGCGTAGCCCGACGTCTTGGTCGAGAGCGGCCAGCCGATCCTCTGGTCATCAAAGAGCGTCGCCCAGGCGCGGAGCAGCCGGTCGCGGTACTCGGGTGAATTGGGATCCGCGCCTTCGTAATCCGCGAGCGGCCGACCTGCCAGGTCCGTCACCGAGAACGTCTGGCTGTCGGGCGTGTGCCGTGTGAAGGTTCGCAGCAGCCGGCCCTGCCGGTCGATCTCGTAGCCCGTGCGTTCCCAGCCCGGGTTCAAGGTTCCGACTATACTGATGAGCATCGTGACCAATACGACGATGCCCGCGAAGATGCCGGCGCCGAGACCGAGGCGCGCGACGAAGCCGCGGGGACCTGCCCCGCCGGCGGCGAACACGCCCCACGCCGCGGCCGCGCCCAGCGGGATCGCGATCGCCATGCCGATGACGAGCACGGCGAAGTCGGAGACGAGGTACATCCACAAGCTGCCGGCAAACGCAAGTCCCACGGGCAGCACACGGCTGCCGTGCCAGGCGGCACGCCGGAGCGCGACGGTCATGCCAGCGAAGTACCAGAGCGTCGCGCCGAGGAGATGCGCGATCAGCGGCAACACGACGCGCCAACTGAACGGCATCGGCTGGTTGCCCGGCTGCGCCGCCCACCAACCACTCAGCACCGAGGGAAGCGCCAGCGACGCGTACAGAAGTGTCAATCCCGCGAGACACCTGGCGGCAAACGTCGCGCCGCGGGCGACCGGTCGGTGAACGGTAAATGCGAAGTTGTCAGGCCGGGTGTCGAACACCGACTGCGCGACGCCCAGCACGAGCCCCGTCGCCGGCGCGGCGACGATCAGGAACGCGCCGAACTTCAGCAGGACGTTTCCGTTGCCCGCGTGGTAGTACATCCACCCCAACAGTACGACGCACACCAAGGCCGCCCATTTCGCGTTCTCGCGCAGTTCCCTGATAAAGATCGCCTTCATGCGACACCTCCCGCCGCCGCCACCGGTTCCGGCGCCGCGGTGAACGCGGTGCCATTGGCGGGACCACCCAGGTAGCTGACAAACGCGTCTTCGAGTGAGAGCGGCACCTCGTCCATGCCGAGCGCGCCGAGCCGCGCCATCGCGGCGCGCGTGTCCTCCGTCACGTTCGCGATCGTCAGCCGCATCCGGTCCCCCTGCACGGCGGAATTCAACAACCCGCGCAGCCCGGTCGGCGGCGGCGGCGCCTTGCCGGCGAACCTCAGCACGAACTGCTCCACGCAACTGTGGAACGTCTCGACCGAGCACTGCGCGCGCAGCACGCTGTAATCCAGCACCGCGATGTGATCGGCCATCCGCTCGATGTCGGACAGCAGGTGCGAGGAGAAGAGGATGGTGCGGTCGGCCTTGCGCGTCGCGTAAACCAGCGACTCCAAGAGAGAGCGCCGCGCGACCGGATCGAGCCCGATCGCGGGGTCGTCCAGCAGGAGCAGGTCCGGCTCGGGTGCCAGCGCCAGCGCCAGGCATAGGCCAGCGCGCTCGCCGCGCGACAAGTCCTTTGCGCGATTGGCCGGATCGACGCGGAAGTGATCGAGGATCGCGCGGAAAAGGTCCTGGTTCCACTTCGGATAAAACTGCGCCTGGTACTTCCCCGCCTGCCCGACGCGCATCCAGCCGTGCACCGGGTGCTCCTCGGCGAGGTACCCGATCCGCGCCCGCACCGCGGGCGTCAGCCGCCGGCTGTCGCAACCCAACACGGTGGCCGAGCCGCGCGTCGGTTCGAGCAGGCCGAGGAGCATGCGCAGCGTCGTCGTCTTGCCCGAGCCGTTGCGCCCCAGGAAGCCGAAGATCGAGCCCCTGGGCACGCACAGGTTCAAGTCGTACACGACGCGCTTTCGGCCGAAGTAGCGCGTGAGGTGCTCGGTCCGAATCGCGTAGTCAGTCATGCGACACCTCTTCCCGACCGACCTCGAGCCGCCTGAGTCTTGACTCCAAGGCCTGCCGCAACTCGTCCGGCGTGAATCCCAGGTGAACGCCTTGATTCACGAACGCGTCCAGGCTCGCTCCGATCCGCCGCCGGCGCTCCGTGATGGTGTAGACGGGCCTCCGCCGCGCGACGAAGACGCCCTTCCCTTGCTGCGCCTCGAGCACGCCGTCGCGAATGAGATCACCGTAGGTCCGCGCGACGGTGTTGGGATTGATCACCAGCCGCTCCGCCAGCGCGCGCACGCTGGGAAGTTGCTCGCCGGGCGCCAACTCCCCGGTCGCGACCGCGTGACAGATTTGATCGACGATCTGCCGGTAGATCGGGACGGTGTTTCCCGCGGAGACGGATATGTCGAAGCCCATCGGCAATCGCCCTCTGTACTACCTATAATAGTACAGATGGAACGGTGCCCTGTCAACCAGAGTTCCCGGATCGATCCCAGATCTACATCGGGTGCGTGACCGCTTCCGTGTTGAATGGCCAATTACGGCGCGAGGAACTGCTCGAAGACTACTTCTTGTAGTAAGCCGCGTTCTTCTCGATGAACGACGCCCACTCCGCCGGCAGCTCGTCCTGCGGGAAGATGGCCGTCACCGGGCACTCGTCCACGCACAGGTTGCAGTCGATGCACGTGTCGGGGTCGATGTAAAGCATCTCCGCTTCCGCGAAAGCGGCTTCGTCCTTGGTCGGATGAATACAGTCCACCGGGCACACGGCCACACAGGCCGTGTCTTTGGTCCCGATGCAGGGCTGGGCGATGACGTAGGCCATACAAACTCCTGTTCGCCAACGATTGTAGAGACCTGGTTTGGAGCGAGCGCGCGACCGCCTGTCGGCGCCGGACGCTCACGTCGCACGCGCGGCGGCACGCGCCCATTGCCGGGCATCGGCGTTTCCCACGTGCAAAGTGACATTCTCGGTTGCCCGTGCCCATGCCCGCGGATTTCTCGATTTCTTCAGATCCCCGTTCGCCGCGGCGTGGTAAAATATCACCGTCGGCCTGTCGTTCCACGGCCGACAGTGACGCACTCTCCGCCTGATCAACAATGACGGTCCGTTCGTCGCCCCAACCGGATTTCGAGCGTTGACAAGCGTCTCGATTGGCTTCTGGCAGGAGGCGCTAGTGGATCAAAACACTTCGGTTGATGGATAGAGCCGCTTCAGTTTGATCCGCGCATCGCCGGTCGTGAAGCGCCAGTTCACGCCGCGCCCGCTCGCGTTGCGTTCGCGTTCGCGTTCGTGCGCGGCGCAGGCGTCGGCGAGGTTCGCCTTGGTGCCCACGCGCTGCCGGAGGCGTCGGCCCAGCACGCTCAGTTCGATCTCCGCGCGACGTTCAGCCACGAGCCGTGCTTGGGCGTGTGGTGGACCTCCAGCCGATCGGCGATGCGTTTGGCCTCGGCCGGCGGGAACGCCGCGTACAGGCTGGCCGGCGTGTGCGTGTTGAGCTGGTCCATCACCAGCACGATCCGCTCTGCCCCGGCGTAGCGCGGCGCGTCCACCAGGTCGCGCACGAAGTGAGCCCAATCGACCCGCGTGCGCCGGTCGGTCACCGCCAGCGTGCGCCAGTTGCCCAGCGGCTCGAAGGCGCAGAACACGTTGGCCGTGCCGTTGCGTTGGTACTCGTGGTCCTCGCGGCGGACGACGTCTGGCGCCGGGGGCAGCGGTTGGCGCACGTCGGCGAGGAGCTGCACCGGCT
>JBAUGM010000785.1:0-5497 GCA_049679725.1 Tepidisphaeraceae bacterium | reverse complement strand
GGTCAGCTTCGTCGACGTCTGGGGCGTTCGCTTTCTCGTCAAGCGGTCGTCTCCTCACTTTACGTGTAACACGATTCCATCTCGTTGATCCGCTTGTACAACTCGCGGACGACGTCGCGGTAATGGTCGAACTCTTCCCGCGGCGGCAGGTCGCCGTTCTCTTTCGACGACCCCACGAGCAGGTTCTCCATCACGTCGGCCATGTTCGGCACGGCCAACGGCTGCGGGCGGTTGGTCGCCTCGAACTGCTCGTCCCACGACACGGTCACGCGGAAGTGCGGCCCGCCCGTGCGGTACTCCCGCCATCCCATGAGCCGCTCGCGCCCGTGCGGGCGCATCATGGCGAGCACGGCCCGCACGTCCTCCTCGAACATCTGCTCGCGCATCCACACATCCGCACCACACTGATCTGCTATCGACATCTGCGCCTCCGGCAACTTCATCGCTCTCACGAAACCTTTCCCTGGCGGCGTGCGGTTACGACCTCCGTAACGCGCCACACACAATCCCACATCGGCAGCGCGCCGTGTTCGCCTCCATGCCGACACGTGTACTTCCTGACGTGACACGGTGACGCGCCGCCCTGGCGCGAAACGAGGGCGGACTTTCGGCCCGAATCGCGATTTCAAGGGGTGAAAATTTCGCGCATTTTTTGAATGGTGTGACAGGATTTCCGAGTGGGGGTTTCGTGGTGTCACGCGTGCGTGGAAAACGTGCTTGCGAAAGCTGCGCGGGGGGGGCGCCGGATCCTGCGCCGCACGCACGAGTGTGCGCTGCTCCGTTTGTTGACGATTGGTGGACACATTGGGCATGGTGCGGGCATGGTGCGCGTCGCGCGCCGCGTTCTCGCGCGATCCGGCTACAATTCCCCCGCGATGGCTGGCGAGTTCGACTTTATCGAATGGATCCGCGCCCAGCGCGCCACCGCGGGCGCATCGGATTTGGTCATCACGCCGCCCGGCGATGACCTTGCCGTGTTGAAATGGGGCAACGAGGAGAACCTCCTGCTCGTCGGCGTCGACCAGGTGCTCGACACCGTTCACTTCGACTCATCGCAGCACTCCCCGCGCGCGATCGGCCGCAAGGCAATGAACCGCAACCTCTCCGATTGCGCCGCCATGGGCTGTCTCCCCGCGGCGGCGGTGGCGACCGTGGCGCTGCCGAAGGCTGCATCCATCGACTACGCGAAGAAACTCTACCTCGGCCTGCGCGACGCGGCCGATCCGTACGAGTGCCCCGTCGTGGGCGGCGACACGGGATCGTGGCCCGGCAAGCTCGCCGTCACCGTCACGATCCTCGGCCGCAGCGGCGGCGTGAAACCGGTCACGCGCAGCGGCGCCAAGCCCGGCGACGCCATCTACGTCACCGGCCCGCTCGGCGGGAGCATCCGCGGCAGGCACATGACCTTCGAGCCGCGCGTCTTCCTCGGCCGGCAACTCGCCAAGACCGGCTTCCTCACTGCCATGATCGACCTCAGCGACGGACTCTCGCGCGACCTCCGGCACATCTGCTTCCAGAGCGGCGTCGGCGCGGTCATCCAGGCGGAGGCGATTCCCGTTCACGAGGACGCCGTCGAGATGCGCCGCGACGGCCACGCCCCGCTCGAGCACGCCCTGCACGACGGCGAGGACTACGAGTTGCTCTTCACCGCGCCGGAAATGACCGTTGGCGGCATGGCGAAGCGAATCGGCATGATCACGGCGGCGCCGGGGATCTGGCTCCAGACCGAAGGCGGCCACGAGCCGCTCGAGCCCAAAGGCTGGGAGCACTCGCTGTGACCCAAGCCATCGCCACCGAGGTCGTCGAAGCGGCGCCGAAGGCGCGCATCGGGCTGATCCCCGCCATCACCGTCTTCCTTTCCGCATTCCTGCTCTTCCAGGTCCAGCCGCTGATCGGAAAGTTCGTGCTCCCCTGGTTCGGCGGCGCGCCGGCGGTTTGGACGGCGTGCCTGCTGTTCTTCCAAGTGATGCTGCTGGCCGGGTACGCGTACGCACACCTGGTCGTCAGCCGGTTGGCGCCGCGCGGGCAGGCGATCCTGCACGCCGCGTTGCTGCTCGCGGTGCTCGCGACGCTGCCGATCATCCCCGCCGAGCGCTGGAAGCCGCTCGACCCGCACAACCCGACGGGCCGGATCGTCGTGCTGCTGGCGGTGTGCGTGGGGTTGCCGTACTTCGCGCTGGCGACGACGGCGCCGCTGCTCCAGGCGTGGGTGGCGCGGCTCGATCCCCGCGTCGCGCCATACCGGCTGTACGCGCTGTCGAACTTCGCCTCGCTGCTGGCGCTGGTGAGCTACCCGTTCGTCGTCGAGCCGCTGCTGTCGCGACGGGAGCAGGCGTGGGCGTGGTCGGGCATGTTCGTGCTGTTCGCGATCGGTTGCGCGGTCTGCGCGTGGCGGGCGTCGCGCGTGGCGCCGTCGACGTCGCCGTCGACGCCATCGGCATCGACGGACGCGCCGATCGACGGCATTGAGGTCGCACAGGCTCCGGCGCCTTCGCTCCTGCGCCGCCTCCTGTGGGTTGCGCTGCCCGCCTGTGCGTCGGCCCTGCTCATGGGCACGACGAACACGCTCACACAGGACGTCGCGCCCGTCCCGTTCTTATGGGTCCTGCCGCTGTCGCTGTACCTGCTGACGTTCGTCCTCGCCTTCGATCACCCGCGATGGTACTCGCGCCGCATCCTCGGCCCGCTGATGGTCGTCGCCGTCGGCGCGATCGTGTGGGCGATGTACCAGCCGCTGCACGGCATCGCGCTGTGGCAGATGCTGCTGATCTACTCCGCCGGGCTGTTCATCGCGTGCCTGCTGTGCCACGGCGAACTGGCGCGGCTGCGCCCGCACCCGCGGCAGTTGACCGGGTACTACCTCGCGATCGCCGCGGGCGGGGCGCTGGGCGGCGCGTTCGTCTCGGTCGTGGCGCCGCTGGTGTTCACGCGCTACCTCGAGTTCGGGCTGAGCCTGTGGGGTTGCTGCGCCCTGCTGCTGGTGATCGCCGCGACGGACGAACGGTCGGCGCTGCGCGGGATGCGCCCGCCGATCGCGTGGGTTGGGCTGCTCGGCGGCATGAGCGCGCTCGCCTGGTTCGTGTGGTCGGCCGAGCCGTCCGAGCCGAACACCGTCCTCGTCGGGCGGTCGCGCAACTTCTACGGCGTCCTCCGCCTCCACGAATGGAGCCCCAGGGGACGCCCCGAGATCCGCCTGCGCACGCTGCACCATGGCCGCGTCATGCACGGCATGCAGGCGCTGGACGGGCCGCTCCGCCGCAGGCCGCTCAGCTATTACGGGCCGCTCAGCGGCGTCGGGCAGGCGCTGGGCCGGCTGAAGAATCGTCCACAGCGCCACATCGGCGTCGTCGGGCTCGGCGTGGGAAGTGTCGCGGCCCTGGCGCGGGCGGGCGACCGCGTGCGCTTCTACGAAATCGATCCGGACGTCCTCCGCGTCGCGCGGTCGCGCTTCACGTACCTGAACGACGCCGCCGCGACCGTCGACGTGATCCTTGGTGACGCCAGGTTGTCGCTCGAGCGCGAGCCGCCCCAGCAGTTCGACCTGCTCGTGCTCGACGCGTTCAGCGGCGATGCGATCCCCGCGCACCTGCTGACGAAAGAGGCCTTCGACATCTACCGCCGCCACCTGCGCGACGACGGGCTGGTCGCGATCCACATCTCCAACCGCCACCTGAACCTCCGCCCGGTCGTCGCGGGGCTGGCGCAGGCGTTTGGGCTGCAGGTGTTCTTCGTCTCGTCCGACCCGCAGCCCGCCGACATCGGTGAGTTCCCGGCAACCTGGGCGGTGATGGGCCGCTCCAAGGTCCCCCCCGCGCCGCGCGGGGACGAGATCCTCTGGACCGACGACCGCGTGAACCTGCTCGGCGTCCTGGGCCGCGAGACGGAAGAATGAAGCGGCGGGCGGGATGGAGCCACCCTTCCGCGTTCCCGATCCCCCCGGTTACGAACGGCGTGAAAAAGGGGGACACTGCTTCTTATTACACTTGTAGTTAGGAGCAGTGTCCCCCTTTTTGCTCGACGTTCGCCGCGAGCGCGACACGAAAACCGATCGCCGCCCCGGTATAACCGGCGGCGCGTGAAGCACGCGTCCAACAGCGTCGAGCAGACCGAGGCCATCGCCGCGGACCTTGCGCGCACGCTCAAGGGCGGGGAGTGCGTCGCGTTGCACGGCGACCTCGGCGCCGGCAAGACCCAGTTCGTCCGCGGCCTGGTTCGCGGCCTCGGTGGCAACCCCCGCGCCGTCAGCAGCCCCACGTTCGTCCTGCTGAACATCTACCCGTCCGGGCGGCTCAAGACGTTCCACCTCGACGCCTACCGCGTCGGCGGCGCCGACGACTTCGAAGCCATCGGCTTCCCCGAGTTCCTCGAACAGCGCGGCGTGGTCGTCGTGGAGTGGGCGCAGCGCGTCGCGTCCCTCCTCCCCAGCGGGGTCATCCACGTACGCATCATCACGGTTGGTGAAGGTCAACGCGAGATCGAGATCGCGGACGACGCGAGAGGTCCGGACGATCCTTCGTAGTCGCGGACCGAGTCCGTG
This sequence comes from Tepidisphaeraceae bacterium, assembly GCA_049679725.1. Taxonomy (GTDB): domain Bacteria; phylum Planctomycetota; class Phycisphaerae; order Tepidisphaerales; family Tepidisphaeraceae; genus DASYWJ01. Next base: position 960 of record JBAUGM010000785.1, on the reverse strand, counting down.
GGGGTGTGCTGGCGATCGGATCCGCCCTCCCACGGACTCGCGTCCGCGGCTACGAAAGTCCCAGGTCCGACAATCCGCTCCCCTGCGCGTATTTTCGTCGCTCCCTGGGACGCCTGTTACGCCTAACGTGATGGAGGAGAACGCCATGAATACGCGCCGACACGTCCTCATCGGTTCGCTCACCGCCTTGTTGCTCGTGACGCTGACGAGCGTGATGCTCGCGGACGTGCGGGACAACGCCGGCTTCTTCAGCGAGGACGCCGTTCGCCAGGCGAACTTCGATTTGCGCGAGATCAAGAGGCAGTATGGGAAGGACCTGCTCGTCGAAACCTATCCCACGGTTCCCGCGAGCGTTCAGCCACAGCTCGATCAGCAGGGCGCGGATGCGTTCTTCCAGCAGTGGGCACGCCAGCGCGGGCAGGCAGCGAAGACCGACGGCGTCGTTGTGTTGATCACGAAGGACCCATCCCACCTCCAGGTCACGCCCGGCGACAAGACCAAAGCCCGCGCGTTCACGCTCGACGATCGCGACCGGATGCGCGATGTCCTCGTCACGCGCTTCCGCGAGAAGAATTACGACCAGGGGTTGCTCGGCGCGGTGAGCATGTTCCGCGACACACTGAAGGTGAACCTCGGCAGCTCGGGCGCCGCCGCGGCGGCGGTGGAGCGAAGCGGCGCGGCGCAACGTTCGGATGCGCCGCAGAGAAACCCCGGCGCGTTTGAGCCGTCGCGGACACAAGAGACCTCGCGCCGTCCCGGCGGGGGCGGGATCTCGTTTTGGACCATCCTGATCTGGGGCATCATCATCCTGATGCTTGTGCGCCTCATCCGCCGGCTGTTTCGCGGGCGCACGCAGCCGCAACAGGGCTTTGACCCGCGCCGCGGCGGCGTCGCTCGGCCGGGTTACGACCCGCGCGTGGACCAAGGTCGCCCCGGCTTCGGCGGGGGCGGATTCGGAAC
>JBAUGM010000784.1:0-3116 GCA_049679725.1 Tepidisphaeraceae bacterium | reverse complement strand
CAGGTCACCGTCCGCGACGTTTACCCGATCGATGAAGCGTACGTCGCCAGCGCCGGCGCCCACACTCACGCCATCCGCAGCGCCCCGGACGCCGCCCGTGACCCCGCGCCGACATCGAACCAGGGTGATCGTCGTCTGCGCCGCCCTGCTGGCGCTGTTCGCGGTGCTCGCGCACTTCGCGGTGTCGGCCAAGGGCCCGACCTACGACGAGCCGTTGCACGCGGTGGGGGCGTGGCTGCACCTGCACAAGGGCGATTTCCGCGTGAATCCGGAAGACCCGCCGCTGTGGCACTATTGGGCGGCGCTCCCGAATGGCCCTGACGCGCTGAACCCGCGGATGGACGAGGAGCGGTTCCAGATTGTTGACGACGACATCTTCCGCGAGTGGGCGTACGTCGTCGACGTCCTCTACCGCACGGAGGGCAACGACGGCGAGGCGATCGTCGCGCGCAGCCGCGCGATGATGCTGATCGTCGGCGTCGCGCTGGGCGGCGTCATCGCCTGGTGGTCGTGGCGCCTCGGCGGGGCTGTCGCGGCGATCGTGGCGACGGCGGCGTTCGCGATCGACCCCAACTTCATCGCGCACGCGCCGCTGGTGAAGAACGACGTCTCGCTCACCCTCGTCATGCTGTTGCTCATGATCGCGGTCTGGCGCGCGGGGCGGCGGCTGACGGTTTGGAACGGTCTGGCCATCTGCGTCCTCTGCGGCGTGGCGCTCAACATCAAGTTCTCGGCGCTGCTGCTCGGGCCGATGGTGCTGATCCTGCTGCTGATTCGCGCGACCATGCCGCAGCCGTGGATCGTCCTCGGCCGCGAGCTGCGGACGCGCGGGCGGCGGCTTCTGGCGTCCCTGAGCGTGTGCGTGGCGGCCGCGGTCGTGAGCTACGTCACGATCTGGGCGACGTACGGATTCCGCTACCTTCCGACACCCGATCCGACGATCACGCTGAACACAGAGCTCATCAAGGAGATGCTCCGAATCAACGAGCTGGTGTACGCGCACGGCGGCGAGAAGAACGTGCGGCCCGAGCACGTCGCTCAGTGGAAGCCGGGCCCGTTCAGCGCCGCCGTGCTGTGGCTCGAAGAGAAACACCTGCTCCCGCAGGCGTGGCTGAACGGGCTCCTTTACACGCAGCAGAGCGCGGTGCTGCGCAAGACCTACCTGCTCGGGCGGTTCTCGATGTCGGGGTGGTGGTACTACTTCCCGTTCACGATGCTGGTCAAGTCGCCGCTGGCGCTGATGGCGGCGGCGGCGGGGGCGGTCGTGGTCGGCGTGATCGCGTTGCGGCGCGGAGGGCTGAACGTTCTGCGCGAACACGGCTGGACGATCGCGGTGTTCGCGGCGCCGGTCGTGGTCTACATGGCCTCGGCGATGACGTCGAACCTGAACCTGGGCATCCGCCACGTGCTGCCGGTCTACCCGTTCCTCTACATCGCGATCGGCCTCGCGGCCGCGTACCTGTGGCGCGTGCGGCCGCGACTCGTGAAGTTCGCGGGGCTGTTGCTGATGGCGGTGCTGGGCGTCGAGACGCTCTCGGCGTTCCCGCACTACGTCGCCTTCTTCAACGCCGCCGCGGGCTCTTCGCGCAACGGGATCAACCTGCTCGGCGATTCCAACCTCGACTGGGGGCAGGACCTCAAGCTCCTCGCCCAGTGGCAGCAGGACAACCCCAACGTCGACCTCTCCCTCGCGTATTTCGGCATGGCGGACCCGACGTACTACGGTGTCACGTACCGCAATATGCGCGGCGGGTATTTCCTCGGCCCGCCGTTCGAGCCGCCGCGCCCGGACGGCGTCGTCGCGGTCAGCGCGACGCACCTGCAAGGCATCTACCTCGACGAAGACCTGCGCCGGCTCTACAACGGCATCTGGAAGCAGCTGAAACCCATCGACGTCCTCGGCGGGACGATCTACCTCTACCACGCGAGAGACGTGATCGATTTGGCCGCCAGGCAGCGTGCCGCGAGCACTCGCCGTTAGCGCCCGCTCGTGGCGAGCATCACCATCGCCAGCACGATCAGGATGGTCACGATCAGCAGCGTGATCTTGACCCAGCTGTACGGCCGATCGCCCTGCACCTCGCCCGTGCGGGCGTTGACCAGGAAGCGGAACGTGCGGTCGTACAAGCGGTAGGCGCTGATCCACACGGGCAGCAGGATGTGCTTGAACGTGATGTTGTCGTATCGCGTCTGGAGCCAGTTCACCCGCTGGTGGTCGCCGCCGATGTCGGCGTAGATCGTGGCGCGGATCGTGCCCTCCATCAGCCCCTTGGCGACTTCAAACCCCTGCGGCAGGTCGATCTGGTAACTCTCGGAGACGAACCCGCTGAGGTAGCCGTCCTGGTAGGCGGTGAGGTTGCTCATGTCCCACGGCTCCAGCTCGTACACGTGCGCCTCGGGGACGGAGCGGCTGGCGGGGACGAGCACGTCGTCGAAGACGTTGTAGACGGTGCCGGCGGCGGGGTACCAGCGCGTCTTGCGGACCTGCTGTGTGCGCGTGACGGGTCGGCCGTTCTCGATGGTGGTGTAGGTTTGCGTCTCCCAGTAGTCCTCGCCGCGCTCGCCGGTGTATCGGGTGGTGGTGTCGGCGTCGTAGGTCCAGGCGGGCATGTAGACACCGTCGATGTTCGCCCGCTCGGCGCGTCGCCGCAGTGCGCCGGGCGCGAACCAGCGCGAAGCGATCCACTGCTTGAACAGCTCACCCGCCTCTTCCTGCGTGACGTGAAACGGCAGCAGCCCGCGCGGCTTGATCAGCCGACGGCTCACCGCCTGCGCGACGATCGCGCTGCCGCAGAAGGGGCAGCGGGAGGCGGTGACGTTGGGTTTCAAGGTCGTCTCGGCGCCGCAGGTATTGCAACGGACGGCGAGCGTCTCCAGCATCTGTTCCGGCGGGATCGCGTCGAGATGGCGCGTGAAGTCGAGTTCTTCGATGCGCTCGTTCGACGGCGCGATCTCGTTGCTCATGCCGCAGTAGGGGCAGACGAGCGAGTGCGTCCCCGGCATGAATTGCAGGTTCGCCCCGCAGTTCTTGCAGGGGAATTGACGGTGGGATGGTGGAGGAGAGACCGTTTCCATTCTGGGATTGGCCGCTTGCGGCTTCGCGGATCGACGCGTGT
>JBAUGM010000783.1:0-3770 GCA_049679725.1 Tepidisphaeraceae bacterium | reverse complement strand
ACTCTGACCTGTGCGCGATTCTCATGACAATCGCGCACGACAATTCCCTCATCGCGCGAAAGGCCCAGAGAAACGACGCAAAAAATTCTGCACTCCGGTGGGATTGCCGTAACTCCTTTTGCGCGTTTGTCACGACAAACGCGCACGATTGGCAAGCTGGGAGGGCGAGGCCACCCCTTCCGCATTCTTCCGGCCGCGAGCACCCCCACGAAGGGGCGCATATACACGCGCGGTTGGGGGGTTGCGCGTCGTTGCATCGCACGCCCAGGGCTCGCCCCCACACCGAGGCACCAACAGCCGAAGAGGCTGGATAAAAATAGCTCCGGGAGCCATTTATTTTTCCCTAGAACGACTAGAATTACGGGGTATTTCAGCCAAATTCCGAGAGTGAAAAAATAGCTCCCGTCCCTATTTTAATCCGTACCACAATTCCGCCATCGGGAAAGCATTCTTCGCGTTCGCGAATCGAGCAGCGCGCCGCGATGCGACACGTGCGCGTCACCGAAACAATCCATCGGACATAGGATGTCGGGCGATCGCCCGCGCTATGTCATCGCTCGACGTCGCAACCACAACCGATCGCTCGGACGCTGACGTCCGCTGCCCCCTCTGCGGCTACGACCTCCGCGGGCTCGTCGAGCCGCGCTGCCCGGAATGCGGCTACCGCTTCACGTGGGAGGAAATGCGCGACCCCGCCCGCCGCCTCCACCCGTACCTCTTCGAGCACCATCCCGAGCGTAACGTCTGGTCATTCCGCAAGACCCTGCTTGGCGGCCTGCGGCCCGGGCGGTTCTGGCGGACGCTCTTCCCCGCCCAACCCTCGCGGCCGCGGCGGCTGATCGCGTACTGGCTGATCGCGTCGCTGTTCGCCACGCTCCCGGCGGCGGTGCAGTACGTTCGCCATGCGGTTCAGTATCAGCAGATGGCCCTGTCGTCGCGGGCGAAGATGGGACCGATGAACGAGGCGCAGCTCCGCTCGTACGCGCTCTGGGTCGTTGATCGATACGGCTCCGCCCAGGCGTACCACGACACCGAGCTTCCCCTCTGGCCTTCGCCGCGCGCCGCCCTGAAGACGTGGCGATACATGAGTTACTACTGGGCGACGCAGTGGGCGGCGGTCGTGTTGGTCGCGTGGCCGTGGCTCACGTTCGCGACGCTCATGGTGTTTCAAGTGTCGATGCGCCGCGTGCGCGTCCGCCCGATCCACGTGCTCCGCTGCGTGCTCTACGCGGGCGACGTCGCCGTGTGGGTGGGACTGATGACGCTGCTGGTCATCGGCATCGAGGTCTACCATTTCCGCTCGCTGCCGGGCGGGATGTCCAACTGGGGCTGGGCGCTGGCGGACGCCACGACCGTCGGCGTCGTGTGCGCGGCGATGCTGCTGCTCACCGTCCGCCTCGCGTTCGCGTACCGACTCTACCTGCGGTTCGCGCAAGCGGCCGCGACGGCGCTGGCATCACAAGTCATGGTTGGGCTGGTCGTGTACATCCTCTTTCTGAACTGGGAATGTATCCGCCGATTCTGGTGGTGACGCCGGTGCCGTACAATCCGCCGAGATGATCGACACCCTCACCTGGACCGGTTCCGCCCTGCGTCTGATCGACCAGACGAAGTTGCCCGGCGAGACAGCATACGTGGACATCACCGACGAGCGGCAGATGCACGACGCCATCCGCCGGCTCGTCGTCCGCGGCGCGCCCGCCATCGGCGTGGCGGCGGCGTTCGGGGCGTACCTGGGCGTGCGCCCGTTCAATGGCGAGGACGCCGGCGAGTTCAGCGCGAAGCTGAAACAGGTCTGCGACTATCTCGCCACGAGCCGGCCCACCGCGGTGAACCTCTTCTGGGCGCTACAGCGCATCCAGCGCGTCGCGCGCGAGACGATCGGGACCACCGGCGCGTCGCCGCCCTGCCACGTCGTCCGCGACGCGCAAGACGCCATCCTCGACGAGTGCCTCGCGATGATCGAAGAAGACCATCGCGTCAACCGCGCCATGGGCGAGCACGGCCTGGAGTTGCTCGACCAAATCGCCAATCGCAAAACCTGTCCTGAGCTTGTCGAAGGATCGCAAATCGGCAATCTCTCCCTCCTCACCCACTGCAACGCCGGCGGCCTCGCCACCGTGGGTTACGGCTGCGGCCTCGCCCCGGTCTACGCCGGCCACGAGCGCGGCCGGCGGTATCACGTCTTCGTCGACGAGACCCGCCCGCTCATGCAGGGCAGCCGGTTGACGGCCTACGAGCTGAAGCGCAACGACATCCCCGCCACGCTCATCTGCGACACGATGACCGCGAGCGTGTTGAGCCAGGGCAAGGTCGACGCCGTGATCGTCGGCGCCGATCGCATCGCGCTGAATGGTGACACGGCCAACAAGATCGGCACGCTCGGCGTCGCCATCCTCGCGCGTCACTTCGGTGTCCCGTTCTTCGTCTCCGCGCCGACCAGCACGATCGACCGATCCGCCAAGACCGGCGCCGACATCCCCATCGAGGAGCGGGATGCGAGCGAGGTCACGCGCTTTGCCGGTACCCAAACCGCGCCCGAAGGCGTAAACGTCTACAACCCCGCCTTCGACGTAACGCCGGCCGGGTTGATCACCTCGATCATCACCGAACGCGGCGTCGCCACGCCGCCGGGCGTGGAGACGATTGGGCGGTTGCTCGAAAGTGCTTGAATGCGGTGGCCACACACTCCCTCTTCCCGGTACTCCGGGGAGAGGGCAGGGGAGAGGGGCGAGCGATGTAAGACGTCGATGAACGGTCTCTTATCGATGGAGCAGACTTGACGCGGGCGACGGCATCGAGAGACAAATCCCAAGCCGCGCGCAAGCGAGTCGTCATCGCCGCTGGCTCGTCGTCGGCGCGATCCTGCTGGTCCCGCTCGTCATCGCGTACGCGCTCCTCTGCAACTACCTCGAGCGCAAGCTGGAGTGGGCCATCGCGCAGAAGCTCGACGCCGAGCTGCGCATCGACAAGCTGTTCTATCTCCCGCCCTATGGGATTCGCCTGAGCGGCGCGCGCCTCATCCGCAGGAACAACGTCGTGCTCAACCTCGGCCGGGCGCACCTGAAGCTGGCCGAGTCCCCGTTCGGCGAGGGGCCGATCCTGATCGAGCGCTTCGACGTGCGCCATCCGGTCATCCGCATCATCCGCACGGCCGAGGGGCTGCAGGGCGGGCCGGGGTTCGTGAAAGAGGAGGTGAAGCGGGAACCGGAGCCGCGCAGGAAGTTCTCCAACCTGCTGCGCCTGCGCTCGTTGCGGATCACCGGCGGGCAGGTCGTGTACGACGACGACACGACGACTTACGCGCGCGACATCGTCTGGCGCGACATCGACGTCGACATCAAGACGGCCCAGCAGGGCCCCGCGCTCTACACGTACGAAGCGACGTTCGGCAACGCGCCGGTCGCGGCTGCGACGCTCGCGGGCTCGATCGACGTCGACGAGCTGCTCCTGAAGCTCGACCGCTTGCACCTGGACGTTGAAGTCGATCCAACCGAGAAGGAGAGCCCGCTGCCGGGCGAGTTGCAGACGATCCTGGAAGACTACGCCGTCGCCGGAAAGCTGAGCATCGCCGGCAAGGGGTTCGTCCCGTTCCGCAAGCTCGCAGAGAGCACCTATGACGGGACCGTCGAGTTGACGAACGGGAAGTTGCGCGTCCCGCTATGGAAGACGAACCTCGATGAGGTCGCGATGCTGAGCAAAGCCAAGCCCGGTCGGTTGATCGACCTGCTTGAGCGGAAGGACGCGGGCAAGTAGGGACGACGTATCGT
>JBAUGM010000782.1:0-6273 GCA_049679725.1 Tepidisphaeraceae bacterium | reverse complement strand
CCGCCGCGGCGACCGGGCCGGCGGGGCCGACGAAGGTCGGCAATCTCAAAGGCGCTGTCGCGTCCGATGGCACGTTCGCCGCTGAACCTGGACCGCACCAGGGCGGCGGCGTCTTCGCCAAGGTCGGCAACGTCAGCGGGTTCGCGCGCGTGCGCGTCTTCCCGCCGCTGCCGTGGGCGTTCGACTTCGCGCAGACGCCGATCGGCGCGCCGCCGCTGACCTGGCTGGGCGCGGGCGGGAAGTTTTCCGTGCAGGAACCGGCCGGCGAGAAGGTCCTGTCAAAGGTGCCCAACGTCGATCTGTACTACCGCGCGCGGACCAACTTCGGAACGCCGCACATGAGCAACTACACCCTCCAGGCCGACGTGCGAGCCGGCATGAAAGAGATGGGTGGCCAGCGTCACATCCCCGACCCCGCCGTCATCAACCAGCGCTACATGATGATGCTCTACGGCAACCACCAGCGGTTGCAGATTCACACCTGGTCCGGCGCGCTGGGAACGGAACTGAGCGGCGCATCGGGCCTCCAGCGCACGATCGCGTTCAAGTGGGAGCCGGACAAGTGGTACACGATGAAGCTCCGTGTGGAGCAGGCGGGCGACGGCGGGGTTGGTGATCGTGCGATCGCGCGCGGCAAGGTCTGGCCCGCGGGGACGCCCGAGCCGCAGGAGTGGACGATCGAGCTCGAAGACGCGATGCCCAATCGCTCCGGCAATCCCGGATTGTTCGGCCACTCGCTCGTCACGCCGTACAAGAGCGAGATTCATTACGACAACGTCCTGGTTACGCCGAACTGAAGACGCAACGCAAAGATCACGAAGGCCGCAAAGATCGCAAAGAAATCCGAATCCCTTTCTTTGCGATCTTTGCGTTCTCTGCGATCTTTGCGTCAACGGAGTCAGAGTATGAAGAAGTGGAAGATGGCATTGGCTGCGCTGAGCGCGTCTCTCTCGCTCGTCGTGTCGCCCGCGTCGGCCGAGGACTGGCCGATGTGGGGCCGCACGCCGCAGCGGCACATGGTCAGCCCGGAGAAGAATCCTCCCACCGACTGGGACGTCGAGTCCGGCAAGAACGTCAAGTGGAAGGCCGCCATCGGCTCCAAGAGCTACGGCAACCCGGTGATCGCCAACGGACTCGTGTTCATCGGCACGAACAACGAGGCGTTCTACGACAAGTCGATCACCGCCGACGGCGGCAACGAGATCTGCTTCGCCGAGGCGGACGGCAAGTTCCTCTGGCAGCACTACAACGCCAAGCTCGCCGCCGGCCGAGTCAACGACTGGCCGCAGGAGGGACTGTGCGCCACCGCTTTCATCGAGGGCGATCGGCTCTACTACCCGACCAACCGCTGCGAAGTCTGGTGCTGGGACATCGCGCCGCTGAAGGCCGGCGGGAAGCCCAAGGAGGTCTGGAAGGTCGACATGATGAGCCAGCTCGGCGTGTTCCCGCACAACATGACCAGCTCGTGCATGGCCGCGTACAAGGACTTCGTCTACGTCATCACCGGCAACGGCGTCGACGACACGCACAAGAACCTTCCCGCGCCGCTAGCGCCGGCCATCGTCTGCTTCAACAAGAAGGACGGCTCGGTTGTGTGGACGAGCAACGTCCCCGGCGAGAACGTGCTGCACGGGCAATGGGCGAGCGTCGCCATCGCCGAAGTGAACGGCCGCGGGCTGGTGATCGCGCCGCTGGGGGATGGTTGGGTGTACGCCTACGACGCCGAGAAAGGCGACATCGTCTGGCGGTTCGACTGCAACCCGAAGAACACGGTCTACCCGACCACGCGCAACGAGCTGATCGCCACGCCGGTGATCTGGGAAAACCGCATGTACATCGCCGCCGGCCAGGACCCCGAGCATGGCGAAGGCCCCGGCCACCTGTGGTGCGTGGACATCACCAAGACCGGCGACATCAGCATGGAACTCGACGAGCGCCCCAAGCCCAAGATCGGCGAAGAGCTTGTGCAGGAAGCCGGGCCGGCCGACATCAAGCCGAACCCCAACAGCGGCGTGGTCTGGCACTTCGACAAGCACGACGCCAACGGCGATGGCCGCATCCGCAACAGCGAGCGGATGAACCGCAGCATCTCGACCGTCACCATCGATGCCGAGAAGAACCTCCTCTTCGCCCCCGACTTCAGCGGCTTCCTGCACTGCCTCGACGCGCGCAGCGGCAAGCACCACTGGACCTACGACATGGAGGCGGCCGTGTGGGGCTCGGCCATGCTCGCCGACGGCAAGGCGTACCTCTGCGACGAGGACGGCGACGTCTCGATCTTCGCGTCGAGCGCGGAGATGAAGGAGATCGCCATGCACAACATGGGCAGCCCGGTATATTGCTCGCCGGTGTTCGCCAACGGCGTGCTGTACCTGATGAACCGCGAGCACCTGTTCGCAATACAGACTGGAACCGCGGATGAACGCAGATGAACGCGGATAAAGACAGAAACAATTTCTTATCTGCGTTTATCTGCGTTCATCTGCGGTTTTAACGCATTTGATCTATGGACAAGACTCTGGAATCCCGCGTCCGCCAAGCACGAGAAGCTCTCGACGCGCACGTTCGCGAGATCGTGCAGTGGCACTTCAGCCCCGAGACGGGCTGCCCGTTCTGGCTCGACTTCGCGGCGAAGCTTCCGTTCGACCCGCGCAACGAAGTCCGCACCTTCGACGACCTCCGCAAACTCCCGCCCTTCGAAGACGACTGGCTGCGCGGCGGTGGTCAGGGGGGGGTGCGGCGCTGGCTGCCGCGCGGGCTGGCGGGCAAACCGGTCTACGTCTTCGAGACCGGCGGGAGCACCGGCACGCCCAAGTCGCGCCTCCAAGTCGAGGACTGGCGCATCGACTACGAGAACTTCAGCAAGACGCTCAGCGATAAGTCCTTCCCGCCGGGTTCTGATTGGCTGATGCTCGGCCCCTCCGGTCCGCGCCGGCTGCGCCTGGCCATCGAGCACCTCGCCCAGCACCGCCGGGATGAAACGGGCCGCGGCGGCATCTCCTTCTGCGTCGATCTCGACCCCCGCTGGGTCATCAAACTGATCAAGCGCGGCGAGGTTCAGGAGGCGAACCTCTACAAGCAGCACTGCATCGAGCAGGCGCTGACGATCCTCCGCAGCCACGACAATATCCGTTGCATCTTCACCACCCCCAAGCTGCTCGAAGCGCTGGCGGACAAGATCGACCTCGCGCGCTACGGCATCACCGGCATCTTCTGCGGCGGCACCGAACTCACGCCCCAGTACCACCGCTTCGCGCGCGAAGAACTCGTCCCCGGCGTCGATTTTGTCCCCACCTACGGCAACACGCTCATGGGCCTCGCCACGCACAAGCCCTTCGACCCAGCGGACAAGTACGAGATCATCTATCACGCCCCCCAGCCGCGCGCCGTGCTGGAAGTCGTCGATCCGAACGATCCGGCTCGACTGGTCGAGTACGGCCAATCCGGCCGCGTGCGCCTGACGACCCTGACGCGCGAAACCTTCATCCCCGGCTTCCTCGAGCGCGACGAAGCCATTCGTCGCCCACCCTGCGAAGAGTACCCCTGGGACGGCTGCGGCAACGTCCGCCCCTTCAGCGGCTTCGCGACGACGGTCGTGGAAGGCGTGTACTGATCTCAACCGAGCTTCGAGAGACGATCCCGCCATGCCCTCGTCATTCCAGAATCCGGCGCAGTCCAGTACGTTCGGAGCGAGGAGGTGCTCGGGGAGATCCTCGGGCACAGCAACTTCGACGGCGAGGATTGGGCCATCGGTGATCGGCTCATCTTTGAAGACGGGACCGAGTCGCGGATCAAACAGGAGCCCGGGGAGCAGTTCTTCAATTGGGACGACCCGACACCAGCCGAATTCGAAGAGGTCAAGCGCGCTGTCGATGTCGCCGAAGCGGCCGACTGGAAGCAGCTCTTCGCGCGATTTGAAGAACAATCGAAGCGGAGCGGGAAGCCCCGCGGTTCATGATTCAGCCGCCGCGTAACCATTTCGCTCCTCTCCGTCACCCCTGATGGGGGAACGACTCAAGCAAACCGGAGGATCGCATGTCGGTTATCCGAATTTCGATCGTTGGTCTTGTTCATGCGGGCGTGGCGGGCTCGATCGCCGCGCCGCACTCGGGACAGCGGTCGGAACCGGCGCGAAGGTCGTATCCGCAGTGCTCGCACAACCGCCCCTACAGCGGCTTCGCGACGTCCGTGGTCGAGGGGGTATACTGATCGCAAGCAAGGAAGGAGCTTCGACCATGGGCGTCTTCTATCTCGTCGATCCGCTCGATGATGATGATCGCGAATGGCTGGGTGAAGTCGGCGTCGCACTGCCGCGCGGCGCCAAGAGCGGCCGCAACCCCACGCCGGCGGAGATCCGTGAAGTCTGCGACGCGCTCGAAGGCTTCAAAACCACGTACAACGCGTCGGCGAAGAGCAAGTTCTGGCAGGCCGACGTCGAAGGCATCAAGGGCCGCGACCGCGACAAGGGGACGCTGCTCAACATCGACAAGTGGGGCGGCTCCGAGTCGCGGCGGTACAAGGTCACCTTCGAGAAGGGCGACCCCTCACTCATCCTCCAGATCGTCCATGGCCTGTCAGCGCGCTGCGGCCCGCTCGTGGTCACGCCCGACAGCGGCGACACCCCCGCAGTGGTCTGGCCCGAGACGGACCTGAAGAAGCTGAGCCGCGCGTGGGGATGACCTTGAAGTCGCGGTTCGCTCTCCCCTGCGCACGAAGTTTAGAGCAACGCGCGAAAGGGTGTAGCGGCGACGCCTGCGTCGCGGCGCGGCGCAGCCAAGCCGCCCGTGGGGAACATCGATCCCGCCTTCCTCGCCAAGGCGCGCGAGCTGCGCGACCGGTGGATGGAGCGGGTGAACGACGGCGGGCTCGCGCTTGACGTGTTGGCGAAGCATGACGTTTCCCGCGCGCTCACGGGGGTCGGGGGTGGTGGGTCGGAGGTGGGAGATGGGTCGGGCGGCGGAGGTGGGAGCATCCAACCACCGACGACCGACGACCAACGACCCACGCAACTGCTGCTCGCGGGGTGAAAAAGCCGTCGCCGACGAGTGGATGGTGCGCCGTCGTTGGTCGTACGATGGGGAGCCCATGCTGCACATCCCCATCCTTCGTCACGGCACGCCGTACGAGTCGATCGATCAGGTCGAAATCCTCCACCACGCGACGGGCGAGCCGGTGGCGCGCGTGAGCCAGGCGAACGCCGGCCTGATCAGTCGCGACGTGAACCGCATGGATCACGATGTGCTCGAACCGTTCTCGATGTGCGAGCTGCTGGCGATGTGTCGCAACGCCGCGGAGTTGTTCATGACGGCCGAGCTGCCGGTGGGGGACGATGACGGAGGTGGGAGGTCGGGGGTGGGGGGTGGGGGGTTGGGAGACTTACCACCTACGACCCACAACCCACGACCCACGCCTGTGGACCCACAACCCACGCCTGTGGTGCGACAGTCCTTCGACGACTACCTCCACTGCCTGTCGGCCACGACGGGGATGCCGCACGCGTATTGCCGGAGCAACGCGAAGAAGATCCACCGGGTGCTCGACGAGATGGAACGAATCGTCGCGGGGCTGACGCGCGGGTTCGATTTGTCGATCCTCGACCGCGGGTATGGGGATGACGGCGGGCGGACGCTTTCGTGGTATCGGGAGGCGCGGGTGTTCGGCGCGGTGCTGCCGAGCAACTCGCCGGGTGTGCATTCGCTGTGGGCGCCGGCGGTGGCGCTGAAGACGGTGATCATGCTCAAGCCCGGGCGCGAGGAGCCGTGGACGCCGTTGCGGATGATCCAGGCGTTCATCGCGGCGGGTTTCCCGCGCGAGGCGTTCGGGTTTTATCCAACCGATCACGCCGGCGCCTCCACGCTGCTTCAGTCGGTCGATCGCGCCATGCTGTTCGGCGACGCGTCAACGACGAAAGCGTGGGCGCACGACCCGCGCATCGAGCGGCACGGGCCGGGTTACAGCAAAGTGATCCTCGGCGACGACGCGGCGGACGATTTCCAGGCGCATCTTGAGACGATCGCCGGCTCCATCGCCGCCAACGGCGGGCGATCGTGCATCAACGCGTCGTCCGTCTGGACGCCGAAGAACGGCGACGCGATTGCTGATGCGCTGGCACGCAAGCTGGCGACGATCCAGGCGCTCCGGGCCGACGATCCCAACGCGCAGATCGCCGCGTTCGCGAATCCCGCGATGGCCGAGCGGATCAACGTGTCGATCGACGCCGCGTTGCGCGCCCCCGGCGCGATCGATGTGTCCCAGCAGGCGCGCGGCGGCACG